>PIVQ01000250.1 GCA_003354055.1 Desulfobacteraceae bacterium
CACAGTCTTATTTTGGCCCACGACCTGGTTGATGATGAAATGCAGATTAATGTCCCCAAGCGGGTATTTATCAAAAGAGGAAGCCAGGAACTTGAAGAGAGTCGTTTGAAGGATGAACTTGGAAGCTATCTGGCAGGCCTTCTGGAAAATCAGGAGTACAAACTCAAAGCTTTTCGGGTTCGGGGGCTTGAACCCTATCCGGATGGGAATCTGGAATTGGTTATTGATAAGCCCGGTAGGATTGGGAGCAAAGGTAAGTTCAATCTTCACTACGAGGTTTTTGTGGATGGAATCAAGCAGGATCGCATCAATATCAAAGGGCGGGTAGCTGTTTATAAATCCGTAGTATGTGCTGCCAGAAGTCTGAAAAAAGGGGCGGTTCTGACCTCCGCAGATATCCAGTTTCAAACCATGGATATTTTTGAGATAAACGATGAGTATATGGAAAACCTGGCAGAAGTCGATCAGATGGCCTTGACCATTAATATTGATAAGGGTGATTGCTTAAAAAGAGGTGTTTTTAAGATCGAACCGATGGTGAAGAAAGGTGATGTTATCAAACTTGTTGCCCGGAAAAACAGACTTTCTATTGTCACGCTGGGGATTTGTCGTGAAGATGGGTATGCAAATAAGCCGGTAATGGTTGAAAATATGAAATCCGGAAAACTGGTGCGTGGCCTTGTAAAAAAGGATGCCACGGTTGAAGTGGTATTTTAGGAGGCAATATGGTTAGGAAAATTCAAAAAAAAATGAGAATTATCGGGTTGTGCTGTGTGGTATTATTTTTTACCGGTTGTACAACCAGCCAGATGCAGACAGGCAATGTTGTCCCTGAGGGAATTTCCGAGAAACCGGCTGTACTACCGGATTATACAGCTGCCCGCCCCGCTGAGGGCTCATTATGGACAGCCGAAAATCGATTCTTATTTGATGATACCAAAGCTGCTTATGTCGGGGACACGGTTATTGTGGATATTGTGGAAAATTCTTCATCAAAAATGGATGTGAATTCGGAAACCGGAAGAAAGACAAACATGGCTGTGGGAACACCAACCTTGAATCTGTTTGGGATGACAACCCAGTTGGGTGGCATTGCCGGGGGAAATTTGATCAGTACCAGTTTCGAAAACTCCTTTGAAGGAGAAGCGGAAAGTGACAGGCTAGGCCAGGTGACCGCCTCTATTTCAGCACGAATCACCGAAGTTCTGCCAAACGGAAACCTGAGTGTTTTCGGAAGGCGTGCCATGAAAGTAGACCAGGAGGTTCAGTACATTATTGTTTCCGGAATTATCCGGCCTGACGATATCTCCTCAGACAACAGGGTCCAGTCCACATCCCTTGCAGATTCCCGAATTGAATATTACGGTAAAGGAGCCTTGGCTGATAAGCAGAAACCAGGGTGGGGAACTCGGATTATTGATAACATCTGGCCCTGGTAATTAGGAGAAACGCAAATGGGACATATGCTTAGAAAAAATAAAGTTCTGTTAACCTTGGTCTTACTCATGGTGATTATGGCAGGGCCGGTCAACGGGGCAAGAATAAAAGATATGGCAGCCATCAAAGGGGTGCGTTCAAATCAGTTGACCGGATACGGCCTTGTGGTTGGTCTCAATGGCACAGGAGACGGTAATATTATTTTTACCCGCCAGTCACTGACCAATATGCTAAAAAGAATGAATGTACACTTTGATAAGAGTCAGATCTCTGTTAAAAATGTGGCAGCTGTCATGGCTACGGCAAGCATTCCGCCCTTTGCCAGAATCGGTGACCGAATCGACATCACGGTCTCGTCGCTTGGGGATGCCAAAAGCCTGAAAGGGGGCACCCTGCTCATGATGCCCCTTAAAGGAATTGATGGAAATATTTATGCCATTGCCCAGGGCGCGATCAGTCTGGCCATCCCGGCCGGTGCTGGTGACCGTAACAGTCATTTGCTGACCGCCCGATTGATAAACGGTGCAACCGTGGAGCGAGAAATTCCGTACAACCTTGATGGTAAGAAAAAGTTGGTATTGTCCTTGTTTCGTCCTGATTTTACAACGGCGAAGCGGGTGGCTGATACCATTAATGCAGCTTTGGGTGAAGGCATTGCCCAAGCCATTGATGCAAGCGCGATTGGTCTGAATGTTCCTGAAAGTATGCAGAAGATGAATGTGGCGGAATTTATAGCTGATATTGAGAGCCTGGCCGTGATTCCGGACACCATTGCCAAGGTGGTGATCAATGAGAGAACCGGTACTGTGGTCATTGGTAATGATGTGACCATTTCCGGGGTGGCTATTGCCCACGGGGATTTGAGTGTGATGATCGATGAGCCCCAGGGAAATGCTCAGCAAGACCAGGCCTACCTGATGGAACTGCCCGGTACATCCACAATCGGTGAGCTTGTAAACGGCCTCAACTCCCTTGGGGTCAAACCCAGGGACTTGATCAGTATTTTGGAAAGCATAAAGGCGGCAGGCGCCTTGCAGGCCACACTGGAAATTCTATAACAGGACCGGAGGATTGACATGGAAATAAATAATTTACTTCATAATGTATCCATAAATGATACTTCCGGTAAAAAAACAGAAGAACTTCAAAGGCAGAAAGACCTTGAAAAAGCCTGCCAGGGGTTTGAGGCCTTTTGGCTTAACTCCATTATGAAAAGCATGAGAGAGACCCTTCCCGGAGACAGTCTGTTTCCGGAGAGTAATGCATCCGACATCTACGAATCCCTCCATGATCAGCATTTGACGGATAACCTGTCTGAAGGTAAGGAATCCTTAGGCCTGAAAGAATTTTTATACAACCAACTCAAAGAGGAAATCTAACCTCTTATTTCCCTTTCTCAGGGGCCTTCAGCCCATCTTTCCATACCTATAGTGATTGCCAAAAAAACGTTCCGAAAAACATCAATAGAAAGGGCAATCGCCAAAAGGCAAATCGATTGTAGTATGTGGACTTTCTAACCTAAAGTGGTAGAAAGAAATACTATGATTCCGAAACATATTTTTGCGATTTACTATAATGGCATAATAGTTGCTCTTTATCCTTGGTAATAAAGAATACAGGGAAAAACTTTCCTAACAAGAATAGTCTGAGGCGGATCTAACTGCTTTATATTATTCGGAGAATAAAGTGCCAAGGAGGCTAAGATATGGAAAAAGTTGCCTATAAAATTGAAGAGCTACTTCAGGAAAAATTGTCCTGTTACCGGCAATTGGGTTCAGTATTGGAAAAAGAAAAAGAGGCCATTGCATCCATTGACCTTGATTCTCTATGGCAAAGTGCCAGATACAAAAAAGAGCTGGCCGTCCGGATTGAAAACCTCAGAGGAAAAATTATTTCAATCATAGAAGAAAAATTGTTGGGTATGGAGATGGATGTCAAATCCTTTTCTCTGGCCTATCTTGTGAATATCCTGCCCATCTCAAACAAAGCCAAGTCCGGTTTACGGCGGGTTAAGGTTGACATTAATACGGCAAAGGACCGGGTGGTGCAACAGGCCCAATTTAACCAAACCCAGGTTCGCAAATACCTCATGGTGGCGGACGACATCATGTCTGTCATCGGTGACAATTCAGCACAGGCGCAATATACAGGCACGGGGATGATGCCGGGGCAGAAAAAACAAAATTGCATCTTTAGAGCAGAGGTATAAAAAATGGCCGGCCTGTCTTCCACAATGAATATTGCTAAAACAGCCCTGAGCGCTCAGCAATACGGGCTGAATGTGACCGGTAACAACATTGCCAATGTCAACAACGAAGACTATAGCATCCAGAACGCACAGCATACCAACAACATCAGCCTTTCTTATGGGGGGTATCTGCTGGGAACAGGTGTGAATGTGGCCCAGATTGAACAATCCGTTGATCAATTGTTGGAAAACAGGCTCACCGATGAAAAATCAACCCTGGCTGCTCTTGAAGAAACTGAATCGTATATGCAGATTATGGAAGGGATCTTTGATGAAAATTCAGATTCCAGCCTGACCAGCGTTCTGAGTGATTATTGGGATGCCTGGCATGATCTTGCCGACAATCCTCTGGGGACCGCAGAACGGGTATTGATTTATGAAGCAGGAAAACAGTTGGCTGAACGGTTTAACGCAATTGGAACTGATCTGGACGACCTGACCACAGAATTGACCAGTGAGATTCAAGCGTCCATCACAGATATTAATTCCTATACCGGGCAGATCGCTGAACTGAATCTTCAAATTTTAAGTGCCGAAGTCAGCGGTACTGCCAATGATTTGAGAGATCAGCGCAATGCCTTAGTGGACGACCTGGGGCAGCTCATCAATGTGGATGTGATCTCTCGGGATGACGGAAGCATTATTGTTAATGTAGCCAATGGCGCAACCCTTGTCAATGGTCCAAATAGTCATGAGTTGACTATGGATGAAGGCAGCGTGATGTGGCAGGGGTCGTCATCCTATGATATCACCGAGGATATTTCTGGAGGGAAACTGGCCGGTTGGCTGGATATGAGAGATACTATTATTCCCGAATACCAGGCTGAGGTGAATGAACTGGCTCATGAAATGATTTGGCTTATGAATTATCAGCAATCGCAGGGGACTGGGCTGACATATTACAGTGATGCCCTGACGGGTTCATATTCAGTGGATGACAGCGGGTGGCTGTCCAGCTATGACTTTGGGGATAAGATTGACTATACAAATGATGTCAGTGTCTGGATTGAAGATACGTCCAGTGCTGAAGCAGAGTTCAGGAACATATTGGTGGACATGGGAATCTCCGAGGCCGGACTGTCTGACTGGTCCGGGACAGCTCCGGGAGCACAAGAGGTTACTTACCAGCTTACTGTGGTGGATGCCGGAGAAACCGGAGATAAGATAGTCGCCGAGGCAAGCGGTGACAATCTTGCGGAAATCTGGAGTACAACCTCGGGCGGGGCCACGTCAGCACTTGACAGTATATTGGCGGAACAGACCCTCTCCATTTCCAACACGCCTACGGGTGATCATGAAATCGATATTGCAGATTCCGGAGGGGATGCCAAACGGTCCGCCGCCTCCATTGTCGAAGCATTAAATCTTATAGACGGGATTGAGGCCTATGCCTCTTCTAATCAGGTCGAGTTTGACCTTTCCAACATAGGCAATGCAGATGATGGGGATACGGTAATATATACCGTGTATGTTGACGGGATTGAACATGAACAGAGTTTCATTGTGGATGCTGACACCGGGACGCTTGATGAACAATTTGAAGATTCCCTGGTGGATGCGGCAACTGCCATTAACCAATTGAACGAAGACACGGATCTTTATGCCGACGGACTTTTGCTGTCCAGTGACAAAGGGGCCACTCTGGGGATCCAGGATTTTGAAGTCCAGGACAACGCCGGCGTGCAGCTGGATACCTTTGCAGATTTTGATAACACCGATACCCTTACCTTTACCATTACTACGAACGGGGTCCCCACTACCACCACTGATATTTCCATAAATTTGAGCAGTGTAACCGATACCACGGACCAGGATGAAATGTCGGAAACCTTTTATGCCGCTTTGAGTGAAGCCCTTGACGAAGACACCTTTACCGTGGAGCTGGATGAGGCCAATGATGCCGTTCGTATTCGGACCTTGGACGGGTCAGATCTCACCATGGAAAATGCAGATGGGGATACAGGCGACAATGCCACCATTGCCCTGACTGCTCTGACCGGTTCCACAACGGCCGGAATGGCAAACTCCAGTTTTGATTTTATCGCCGCAGCCAATGATTCTGAAACGGTTAATGCCGATACGAACATATCAGACACTCTGGGGTTCTCTGTACCTTCCCTTACCGTCACCACTATGGCCGGAACCACCTCCTATATTACTGAAGCCTCCTTTACAGCTGCCGGTGCAACCACATCTGCCGCGATTATGGGAACCGTTACGATTGTCATGGATGACGGGATAGACATCACGTCCGATTCCAAGACAAGTACCGGTCTTTTCGGGACGGCCGGTACCGCAACCACAGGCACCTCCATTATTACTTTGGGTGGTGAAGACGGGTTTGATGATTTTACAGCCGGTGAGACTATTTCTTTTGATGTGGACGGAACAGCGATCAGTTACGTCGTGGGCCCCACGGCAGCAGGTGGAACAACTGAATCGGCTCTTGCCAATCAGTTGTATACTGAATTGGACGCAACCCTGGCCGCAGCGGATTATACAATTATTCAAAACGGCAAATCCGTATCCATTCTTAGAATTGACGATTCGGAAGATCCCATAGAAATTACCAACTTCTCTGAAAGCAGCACCGATGATGCAACCCTTGCCGTTTCCACAGGAGCAGGGGACGGTGCCAATGATCCTGAAAACGGCCTTCTGGAATCCGGTAGTAAATACCGGGATTTTACCACCTCAACCCTCTACGATGATGAGGCGACCATCTATTGGGAAAAAATGGATTCAGACGGATTGAATACCGGAGTTTCCGGTTTCGTAACTGTTGAAGATGAGGGGACGGTAACGATAACTGAAGGCAGCACTTCCACCCTTTCCTTTTATGTCGGGGACGGAACCCTGGTGGCCGGCAACACTTTAACCGTAAATACGGATGAAAACGGAGAGCCGGACCCTCTGGACTTTACGATCAGTGGCCAGGCCAACAGTGTGAATGAGATCTATACCTTTACTGTGGCCACAGGGGGAACGGTAGGGCACTTGGATGATGACGGCGAGAGTTCTCTGACCATAGAGTGGTCAAATTCAGTATCTTCGGGCAGTTTTGTGATCGAGGGTGATGATCCTCCGAATACCCCGGCAGCTGCTGTGCCTGTCACCGTTGACGGTATGACCCTGAATTTTTATGACGGTACACTGATTGAAGGGGATGTGTTCACCATAACCACCAATGATTCTGGAACCCCTACGTCCACAAACGCTGATGGCAAGGCAACTGGAGATACCATGTCCGACTGGCACTGGACCCTGAATTCATTCACAGACCAGTTTAACCGCCAAGCCGGCGGACTCACCGCCACGGTTAACGATCAAAATCAGTTGGCGTTGTCCAGCTCAAGTGACTACCATGTCATGGAGAACATCGTATACTCCGGAGAGAACGGATTCAGTGAAGAAAATACCACTATGACGATTACCAATTACGGGGCAATGGATTTTAATGCCTCTGACATGGAATTTATCCGGTTTGCGTCAGGCAGTTGGGGAATACTAAATGACGGTACGGGAGGAGAGGCCCAGATTATTCCTGATGGTGGCGATGATAATGAATTTGAAGTGGATTTAAATGGGGATGGGTTGGGAGATTTAACCGTCAGTTTTGCAAAGCAAATTTCAGGTGAAGGGTCAATAACCTTTGACATGATGTCACGAGACAGCAGTGATATCAACTTTGCCTTTGGTGATGATGAGACCGACGCTTCCGGATTGCTTGCTGCCGCAGGCATTAATACCATATTTCACGGTGATGATGCCACTACCATAGAAGTCAATACTATGATGGCGAATACCAATTTTATTGGTGCAGGACAAATTGATGCGGATACGGGAGAAATTTCCCAGGGTGACAATCAAAATGCCGTGGCGTTTGCCGATCTCCAGCACCAGACCATTACCATGAAGCAATGGGAATTTTCCCGGGACGGGGAAGCTTCGTCAAGTCTCACCGATGCAACTATTGATGACTACTTAAATTCAATGATGGGCGCCATGGGGGTTGAATCCCGAACCATTGCAAGTTCAAGAGAATTTGCCGCAATGATGGTGAACAACATGACAGAACAGAGAAATTCTGTTTCTGCTGTTTCCCTTGACGAGGAAATGGTTAATCTCATTAAATATCAGCAGGCGTTTTCAGCCGCATCAAAGCTTCTGACCACTGCCGATGAAATGTTGAGCACCTTATTGGCCATTAGGTAAACTACAAAGGAGGGGATAATGCGAGTTCCCAATTTATCATTATACAGCAATACGAATTACCAGCTTAATGGCCTCACGAACAACATGAGTGATGCAAATGAGGTCATGGCTACCCAGAAGCAGATCAACTCTATTGGGGATGACCCTATCGGGTTTTCCCAGGTTCTTGATCTTAACGCAAGCATCAGCAACCTTGAACAGTATAACACCAATGTTGATATGGGAATCAGCTGGCTGAGCAGTTCCGAATCTGCCATTGATACAATTCAGGATCAGCTCATTGATGCCAAAACTCTGTCTATTCAGCTTGCCAATGCAGCTGCCAGTGCAACGGAACGGGCCAATGCCGTGGAAACCGTAGAGGGTATCATTGATCAGATTTTGTCCATGGCAAATACCCAGGTAAATGGCAGCTATGTTTTCGGCGGTACTCAAACCGATACAGACCCCTTTGCCTATGATGATGAAGATGATCCCCAGAGTGTTGTTTACTCCGGTAACAATACGGCATTTACAATTCAAGCCAATTCATCGTCGACCATAGAAGTGGGACGGGACGGAGATAAGTTGTTTTCCGAAGATGAAATCGTTGTGGATTCAACAAACAACAAGGTTTTTTTCCAGGAAGACCCGGGGAATGGGGAAAACGCCAAGGAGGTTCTGGAGGGAAGCATTCCTGACGGCACATATTCACCGGAAGAGTTGGCAGTTGCGGTAAAAAATGTCATGAACCGGGCATCTGAAGATGATGGATACGGTATCACCTACGAGGTCTCTTATGATTCGGATGACGTGACCTTTACCATCATGAATGACGGGGCCTACGAGGGCTATATGAAGGTTGATATGCTCTGGGAATCGGGTGAGGAGGCAAGAATCACGAACGTCACCACAAACGGGATCCTTGTAGAAGGGGTGGACATAGATGTTTTGGATGGGGATGCACTCACATATGAGACCCCTGATCCTGAGGGAACTGCACCGATCCGATTGACCTGGGATGAGGACGACGGGGTCTGGAGTGTTCTCAATGATCCGGGATACGGTTTGGAACTGGAGCTTGACGGCACCGACAGTCAGGTTGAACTGGACCTGACTGGGGACGGAGTCACGGATATTATGGTCACTATGGAATCCGCTGCCGTAGACGGCAGTTATGTTGAGTTTGACATTACTTCCGCCTCTGAAGAGCATAGTATCGGACCGGATATGGGGTTTAACTCCGGAGATGTGTCATTTACACCACCGACCAGTTCATCTGCAGTGACCCTGAAAAGCTTTGACAATACCAACAGGGTGATTGATTTCATCGAGGACAATGGGGCTGTCACTTCTCAGTTGACCGCAGTTATCCCTGAAGGAGATTACACGGATATGGATGATGTGGCCTCTGCCATTGAGACTGCCATGGAGACTGCCTCGTATTATGATATCAACTATGAGGTAA
>PIVQ01000996.1 GCA_003354055.1 Desulfobacteraceae bacterium
TGCTGCTCTTCGGATTTCTCTTCAAACTCCTCGGATGTGTCCTCTGTGACGCCATTTTCATCAGCCATGATTAACTCTCACAATCTGTTATAATTTTTTCGTTGATCTTAAATGCCTGAAATCCTCTCTGGACCCCTGTAAATCCGGTTAATTTTTCCAACCCGTCCACAAAACAGGATAGAGGATCTGAAGCATCATTGTCCAATTGGATGACATCTCCCGGCTGCATATACAATAATTTCTCACCGGTGATTTCTGTT
Organism: Desulfobacteraceae bacterium; assembly: GCA_003354055.1. Next base: position 261 of record PIVQ01000996.1, read on the forward strand.
TTTCCAAGCATGATCCTAAGATCCACTTCCGAGTTAAGAATTACCTCTTCAATCATTCGCCGCCAATTATAATCAATCTCTTCAATTTCAGCCTGAACGCCGGAAGACAATTTATTTCTCATGGGTTCGATCATGGAATAGGGATAACAGACAACCAGATTTCCGGCTGCCTGCTCCAGTTCAATTTCAAACCGGGTAACAATAACCAGATCCGTGGGCAATACAATGGCAGTAAACTGAGGGTTCATCTCAGACCGAATCAAAGATGCCTTCACCGGCTCTATGGGTACCCAGGATGCTTCAATATTCTTAAGAACGGCTACAACCGCTTTTTTAATCATCACCTCTTCTATGGTTGTAAACTCCCGGCCCTCCACCCTGGCTTTCCCCAAGGCTTCTCCTCCGAAGAAGGTATCAATCAGGTTATAGACCAATTGACTTTCAAGCACGACCAAACCGTGGCCTCGCAATGGCTCCATCCTGAATACATGGAGACTTGTAGGTACCGGAAGGCTTCGGACAAATTCAGAGAATTTCAAAGTGTCAAAGGGATTGGCACTGACATCCACATTGGTCTGAAGCAGGGAGGAAAGGGTGGCACGAACTTCTCTGGAAAGACGTTCGTTGATAACATCAAAGGTGGGCATCCTGGCCCTGACCACCTTATCCTGACTGGTAAAATCATAGGCAATGATCCCTTCAACAGACTCAGGCGCTGCTACCTCTGCTTCAGTCTCAACCTCACCGGAATCCAGACCGTCTAATAAACTGTCAACCTCATCCTGGGATAGAATTTCACTCATGATACCATCACTGCATTAAAAAATTAGTAAAATAAACATTTCGGACAGTCACCTTTGGAAATATACTGTTCATCCGTTTGAGCAACTCGTATTTCAACCTGATCTTGCCTTCGGGATTTCTCAATTCAAGCCAGGTCATTTCCTTGATCTGACCGGTAACAATTTTACGAAGTCTGTCTTCCATGGTATAAACCTGTTTTCGATACCTGTGGTCAGTCAATTCCAATGAAATATTGAGACTGATCAACCCAAAAGCAGAGTTTCCCTTCATACGGATGCGCTCAAAAGGCTCCAGTACCACGATATCCTCGAATACAATTTCGGCCGCCTTTTCAAGAGACGCTTGATTCCCATCTTCCGCCACCCCAGATTGATTCGACTCAATGACGGAAGGTTCATCATCTCCGCTAAAAAAGAAGATACCGACACCTGTGATGAGCCCTATAACCAGCAATGCGACACCGGCAATGAGAAGCATCTTTTTACTTATTCTGGGTAATTTGCTGAGCAATGATTTTTTCCCCGATGAAGTATCCACCGGATCGACATTGTTATCCTCAACACCCTCACCCTCTTCAATTTCTTCCAACAGATCTTCAGCCACATGACCTCCCGGTGGTTGGTTGATTGCCTGTAAACCTAAGTATACCGAAACCACGTATTCGTCTATATGGTAAGTGTATAGCAAGCCTTGTGCCAGCAAACTTCGAACTGTATCGGATTACTAAAATAAGTTGAATTCAAAGATAATTATAGGGGGGAGTGCCCGAATTTGCAAAATTATTTTGCAAATACAAAAAAGAAAGGGGAAGCGGTAAACACCACTTCCCCTGATATTGTAATCAAAAACGTCAGAATCAAACCGGCCCTGTCATTTTTTTGACAGGACCGGTCAAATTATTACTTCATATTAATAACCGTCTGTAACATTTCATCTACGGTTGTAATGGTTTTTGAGTTGCCCTGATATCCCCTTTGGATTTCAATCATTTTTACCAGTTCCGTGGAGATATCCACATTGGACATCTCAAGGGAGTTGGGGGCAATGGTACCCAGACCGTTCTCCCCGGGTTTGTTGGTTATGGCCTCACCACTGTCATTGGTTTCGGTAAACATATTCCCTCCCTCAGCCATCAGGCCGAAGTTATTATAGAACTTGGCCAAACCGACCCTGAACAGAGGAATGAGCTGCCCATTGGAATAATTTCCCGT
>PIVQ01000251.1 GCA_003354055.1 Desulfobacteraceae bacterium
CTTTGCCCTCTCACGGGTCAAGCATTTCCTCGGACTTTCTAAGCCCCACTTTCGCGCGACGCTTTCCGTTAGTTTTTTTTTGAGGTTTTTTTTTGGGGTTGTTGGTTTTGGTGGTTCCTAACCAACTCCCCACAAAAAAATCAAAAAAAAATCAATAGCGTCGTCGGCGAAAAAAAAATAAAAGATTTGAAACGGCGACCGCTTCCTTTCTTCTAAAGTGAGCCGTGAAAATCTTTTATTTTTTTTTCGATTTTTTGTGATATAATCAAATAATGGCTAGAACCGGATTCATAGATTTAGACCCTGCTGATGAGGATCTTTTCTTCTCCAATCTCACAGCACAAAACAGATTTACGTCTGCTAGAGTAACTCGTAAAGTTGCCTTTTTTTCGCGTCGTAGAGTCAAAGGATTGACTGCTCGTTCCTTGCTTCCACAGATTGCTGAAGCTTGGAATCTTTTGACAGATCAACAAAAAACTGATTGGGGACTTGCGGGGGCTAAAATGGGGCTGAATGGGTATCGTCTTTTTGTTCAAGATAAATCGGCTCGTATAAAAAATGATATTGCTGGAAATGCTACTCCCTCACTTCTTCATCAAAGCTGGGTCGGTTTCTTGAGCGTTGAAGCCCCCGCAACCGAAATTAAAATCGCACAATTTCATCCTCGTAGCTATTGGGTTTCTGCTCCCGTCGTTGGTAAAAAGGGGATGAGAAGTCCCGTCGTCGTAACCGAAGATTTAGCCCTTCCTCTCGAAATTGAATTAAACTACAAATCAAATCTTGTGTCGCAAGGTCCTGGTTCGTTCGCAAAATATTATGCCGTGATTCGTCATTCCTATCAAGGTATTGATAGGTTTACAAATCTTGAAATAGACCTTGACCTTGTCGCAAATTGGAAAAATGCTAAAGTTGACATTTCTTCTGTTAGGGGTTATATTATCGGCTACACTTTATATATCCACCTTTACAATTTGCGGGGGACTCTTCTGTGTGATAATATAAAAGCAACCCACTCTAGTCAAAACTGGGTTAGAGATACTTATTGTAAAGATATTGATCAAGGATTCACTCATGCGTTTTATCAAGTTCCCAAACATTGGGTTTTCATTGAAGATCCTGCTGGTGCTAGTTTTGGGACTATTTATCCTACATAATATGTCTGTTCCAAACTGGGGACTCCTCGCAAAAAGTCAAGAAGATAACGAAACGATAGAACAAGCTATCGCTCGTTTGATTGCGGTTCATGAAGCGGATGAAACTTCTCATTTGGGAACTGGGGAATCCTTACAATCTCATAAGGCGTCGGAAATAATTGACCACGCCGCCCGAAGTATTGTTTTTGATAAACTTACAGCCGACCAGCTTATTTATTCCACTAGCTTTGAAAATGAAAATGCTTTTACAACGATAGGAACTCCTGATTTTGTTTTTCCCGGATTCAATTTACATCCTAACACAACCACATTTGCTAACCGTAGCGAAGTCTATATTCAAGCTGAAGATAGGGGTCTTTTGTATGACACCTCAAAAGCAATGATTTTTCAATTCTCTTTTTCGGGAGTCACTTTGTCTGGTGGAGATTTTCGTTTCATGGCTGGTGGTTTTGTCAACACGAACGCAAACAAAGGTCTTGGACTTGAAATGGTGGACGGAGTAGCCAGATTTTTCTTCGCAGAAATTGATGGCTCTAATATAACCTATCTTTCTTGGCCTGGTTTCGTAGCGGATGATCAATACATTGTTCGTATAGAATATGATCCGGTTACAGAAAAAGCATATTTCTATATTAACAATGTTTTGCTTGGTGACTTGGATTGTCCCGACGCGAACGAAAACGACCCCCTCTATATTCATATTCTTGCTTTCGTTGATACGGCTGGAGATGCTGATGTTGGATTTTCTGCTTTAAACTTTCAACTACTACCCTAATCATGGAATCAATAATCGGAAAACAATTTCCTATCAAGGTTATCCCTTTGATTGAAAAAGCTAAACGAGAAATAAAAATCGTTGTTTTTGACTGGAGGTGGTATCCTAATGATTTGGGTCATCCTGTTCAACTTTTCAATCAAGCGATTATACAAGCGAAAAGACGAGGTGTCAAGGTTCAAGCTATCGTCAATAATAAAGAAATTGTCAATATTTTGAAAAATGAGGGTTGCGAAGCAAAAAAACTTTTGACATCAAGGTTGGTTCATTCTAAAATGATAATAGTAGACGACGAACTTCTAATCATTGGGTCGCATAATTATACACAATCTGCTTTCACAATGAATCATGAAGCGTCGGTCGTCGTCGATGATCAAGAAAGCCTGAAAGGCTTTATCAAATATTTTAATAATTTATACAACAATTATGGCTGATTATCCAAGTAGTATATTTTCAAAAAGAACTAGAGCCAATAAATCGGGGGTTGTTTACGACGCCGATAAAGAAACGGTTATTTTCGTTGAGGACGTTGATAAAGGCGATGATGAAATAACCGCGATTGAAACAGAGCTCGGAACACTTCCGAAAGGAAGTTATACTAATGTCAAAACTCGTCTTGAAAATAACGAACTTGTTGGACTTGTTTTCATCATTGACGGAGGTGGTTCGGCAATAACAACTGGCGAAAAAGGACACATTGAAATCCCTTTCAAATGTGAAATTCAAAGAGCCACAATGTTAGCCGACCAGTCTGGATCAATTAAAGTAGATATATGGAAAGATACCTATGCGAATTTTCCTCCAACTAACGCAGACACAATCACGGGAGCAAATGAACCAGAAATTTCCGCAGGAATAAAAGATCAAGACGCAACACTAACAAGCTGGACTAAAACTATTAACGCGGGTGACATTTTGGCTTTCAATGTAGATTCTGTTGCTACAATAGAAAGGTTGACTATTGTTCTCAAAGTAAAAAAAGTAGCTTAATATGTATGTAAATCCTGACATATTTGAGATAGACTGGGATAATCTAACTGGCTGGACTGACGGGGACACTAATGGGGCTGTTTCTGACATCAATCCTGCTGGAAAATTACGCCTTGATATAACGTCGGCAAGCGCTGACGCTGCCGCCGTTCGGTATAAAGATTTGGGTTCAATAGGGACTGATGACTATTATGTTGAAATAAAAATCAGTGCTGATACTTGGGACAATCAAGTAGCTGACGCAAATGACGGGGGAATTAAACTCGAAATAGGAGCTGGAACTAATAGAATAAATATCTTTATTGGAAATAATTTTACCGAAGGTGACGGAATCCTTCTTCACGACGGGGCTTCAAAAGTTAAAGTTTTGTCTAAAACTTGGAATACTGAACAGGATTATGTAATCGTTTTACACATCCATAATAGTCAAACCGATATGGATATTTGGGTAGATAAAGACCCACGAACTGAAGTCGCTGATGTTGTGGACGCTGACTGTTCTCTTAGTGGCGGAACTGATGGAATGATTTTCGTTATTGGCTATGGTAGTGTTGCTGGTGATGGACTATATCGCTCTGACTATTTCTATGTTGGAAGTGAATTAATTCCACTTCCCGCGACTCCAACCACTCAAGCGTCCATAATTGGTTAAAAATAAAATCATGAAGATCAAAGGACCTTTAATGAGTGAGGAAGCACGCGGGACTATTGCCGGAAATCTAACTTTCTCAAAAAGAAAATCGGGTCAACAAGCTAGATTCCAAAAAAAACAATCCGACGCCAATTCTCCCTCTCAACAAATTCAACGTTCAAGTTTTCTTAATGCCTCTTTTGGTTGTCGCTTTATGGAATTTGGCGTCGCTGTTTTTGGAATTTCTTTCTTTGGTGTTGATGAGGACTACTATAACGATAAAGCCAAAGGAAAACAAATGTCGGGCTATAATCTTTGTATAAAAGAAAATATCAGCCAAGTATAAAAAAAATTATGTCTGAAATTCGGGAAATGGAAAAAGGTCTTTCGTTTGACATTCGCAAACGTTTAGGACGTCATCGAAAATATGGGGTTGCGATGTTGGGCTTTTCAGTGTTCGGTGAAACCGAAGAATTTTTACATATTACGGATTATGGTGTTTCTTCTTTCGGAGGATCAACTTTTGGCGAACACATTATTTTTACGGGTATTTATAAAATGGTAACCACCGGACCAAAACAAACTCCAACTCGTTTGGATTATTATTCGCCAAAAAATCCTCGTTCTGTTCCCCAACAAACAAACAGAGCTAAAATGACAAGTGCCGTCACGGCTTGGCAAAACTTGACAGCAGAACAGAAAGCATTATATAATGAAAAATCTAAGGGAAAGAAAATGTCTGGTTACAATTTCTTCCTAAAAGAACATCTGTTATCTAATTAAATTGTCGGACAGATATGATATCAATTAAGTGTTGTAAAATAAAATGGCTAAATTAATTGGACCATTACAATCTTTTTCCGCTTCTGGTAAGTTAGCGGATTCAATCGTTTACTTCGGTTGGAAAGGTATCGCTTGCGTTCGTCAATTAGTGATTCCTGCTAATCCTCAAAGTGAGGGTCAAGGAAACATCAGAACTATCATTGGCGGAATTGGACGAGGAGTCGGAAAAGTGGAGGTAGATTCTGCCTACTCTGATCAACTTCTAACTTTAGAAGCTATCCCAGCTCAACAAACTCGTCAATCTTACTTAGTAAAATACATTAAGGATAATTATTTTGCTAGTGAGGGAGCTACCTTGAAATCTAATTACGCAACCACTTTGAAAGAATTAACTGGTCATACCAGTTATACAACTTTCCAAGGGGCTGGGGACACATTGGGTATCCTTGCGTTTGGATTATCTTACGACGACATTGCCGACTTTGATAAGGGTCTTGCTATCTATTTGGTGGCAAAGACAGCAATCGCTCTTGGATTTACGGGTTCTCCGTATACCAAAACTCTTGCTTCTTGGACTGCTACTCAAATCGACAAACTTGTTGCTCACGTTCAAGCATAGGCGTGACCAAAACAAAAAGCCCCTTATGGGGGTTTTTTGTTTTCCCTTTTTTTTAGGTCTGTGTTATAATAAAAATATGAAAATCGGCATCCTAGGTTATGGCGAAATTGGTCGAGCTATTTCAAAGCTTTACCAAAGGCCTAAAATAAAAGATCTAAAACGTGACGACGGGTTGTTTGACCTTGATGTTCTTAACGTATGTATTCCTTATTCTAAAGATTTTGTAAAAATCGTAAAGGCTCAAATAGTTGAGTCAAATCCGGGCTTGACAATTATTCATTCTACTGTTCCCGTTGGGACAACAAGTAAAATAAAAGGGATCATCGTTCATTCCCCCGTTAGGGGAGTCCACCCAAATTTACATAAAAGCTTAAAAACATTCTATAAATTTGTTGGCTTTTATGGAGATTATGCTGGACTTTTAGCTAAAAAACATTTTAAAGAAATTGGTGTTAAAATAAAAATATACTCAAATCCTGAAACTACGGAAGCTATGAAAATCTGGTCAACCACTCAATATGGTCTTTTCATTGTTCTTCAAAAGGAAATTAAAAAGTATTGCGAAAGATACAATCTTCCTTTTGATGTTGTTTACAATGAGGCAAACAGGACTTATAATGAGGGTTACGAAGAATTAAAAATGCCGAACGTAGTTCGTCCAACTTTAAAACACATGGCTGGCAAAATAGGTGGGCATTGTGTCATTCCGAATTGTCGCCTTTTAAACAATTCTGTTTCAAAATTCATTTTGAAACAAAATCAAAACTATGGAAAGAAATAAACAATACTACGAAGATTTTTTCAAAAAATACGACTTTAATGTTCATGATGATCCCGTTCGTTTTTCGAAAATATCCTCTCTTTGTAAGGGGGAAGTTTTAGACGTCGCTTGCGGGACAGGGACACTTTCAGAATATTATCAAGGCATGTATACAGGGCTTGATATTTCTGAAAAGGCGATTGAATTAGCAAAACATCATAGAAGAAATGACGCCAAATTCTTCGTTGCTCCAGCGACGGCAGAATGGAAAAGCCGAGTCGTTAAATACGACACTATCGTATTAGCGGAATTTTTGGAACACGTTGAGAGCGATACAATGATTTTTAAGAACGTGATGAAAGTAATTAAACCTAATGGAAGATTAATAATTTCCGTTCCGAATGGGGACAAAGTTCCCGACGAATCCCACGCTAGAACATTTACAATTCCAAAGCTTAGGAAAAGATTTAGTTCCGTTGGTAGAGTGAGATTTTACAATTTTCCTGGAGCCGAAGCAAGAATAATTATGACCATTGACTTAGGTCAGAAAAACCTTGACCTAATATCAGTTGTAATTCCTGCTAAAAATGAGGAGTTAGGACTTGAAACAGCCGTCCTATCTTGCCTTGATTTCGCGGACAATATTGTTATTTCTGTGGACAAATCAAGCACGGACAAAACCTTGACCATAGCAAAAAATTATGCCGATGTATTAAAAGAGTATGACTGGGAAGAAAGCTTTTGTAAAATGAGGATGTTCGCACAAGAGGGCGTAAAAACAAAATGGGTTCTTGCGTTGGACGGACATGAACACGTCGAGCAAGCTCCGGATATTGAAAAACATTTGTCGGCTCATGAGGACGGCTTAGAGGTTAAAGTCGTTTTGGAAAGTGGATTCACTTTTCACTTTCCTCGCTTGATTAAAAGCGGTATAGGGTGGGACGCTGATGTTCACAATTTCCCAAGAGTTAAATCAAGAAAGTTTTACTCCGAATTTTTGATTCTTCACGACAGGGAAAATCTACAAAGTAAAGACGCTGTTAAAATACGGGACAAGCAACGGAAGAAAATGGTTATTGAAATAATGGAAGAAGAAATCAAAAAGAATCCAAAAAATGTTCGTCCGTATTTTTACCTTGCTCAGCAACATTTTATTTCTAAAGATTTTAAACCTGCTATTAAAGCTTATAAAAAATATCTGAAATTAGCCAAAGATCGAAACGAGCGTTGGCTCGTTTGCTATGAAATAGCGCATGCTTATGCTTTCCGAAATAGAAACTGGAGAGCTTTGATGTGGCTTCGAAATGCCGAAAAGGAATTGCCTCGTCGTTGGGAAGTTTACAAAATGAGGGGTGTAATTTTGGCAGTTAGAGGAATCCACGAGCCCGCATTAAAATGCTTTGCTGATAGTATGTGTGACCAAAATGCTAATTTTACTTACTACCCAGAGCGTCGGGATAATGCCGAAACTTGGGACTATATGGGTTGGAGTTTGTATCAATTAGGAAAAATAAAGGAGGCAAAAGTTGCTTGGAATAGAGCGATTGAATTAGAAACAAAGAAAGAAAAAAAGTTCTTTAACCAAAATAGAATAAAAACATTATCAAGAATGGTAAAACTCTAAAAACAAAAAAGCCCCGAATAGGGGCTTTTTTGACTTGCGGTTTATTTACTCATTTTTGAGTTTATTTTATAATAGCACTTCCGCAAATCTTGTCAAGCTTATTCTTCCTTTTCTTCTTTATCTTCAGGAGTTTCGGCAGGAGTTTCTTTGTTTGGGTCATCTTCTGGGACTACAGGAACTCCCTCTAAAACTTCATTAACTGCGTCAATAATCTGCTCGACTTTCTCGGCTCTACCATTTGTTTGATTAAGAATGACAACAATTTTGCCTCTTAATTGAACTGTTTTCTCTTTTTCCATGATAATATTTTTTTATGTTTGACTTTTTTTTCCACGACCTTTTACTTTATTTTACCATACTTTTATATATAAAGGCCCCCGTCGGCAAACGAGCGGGGGCCTTGTTTTTAGGTGTTTGCCGACCATTACTCTATTATAGCAAATCAAGAGTGTTTGTCAACTTTTTTTATCCCCTTTTGAACCTTCCTCCAAATCCTTCTTTTGTCTGCTCGGCTTGGTTTTGGGATAAATTTTTGACGTTTCCACCGCCAAAAAATCCAAGTGATTAAACGTCCCAACATTTTTTTGAGGCGTTCCACCATGATATATTTCCGGCTTTGAAAGCGTCGCAAAAAAACTTGGTTGAAAAAGCCACATTAAATGCTTGCTCGTCTGTGACATCTGGGTGCCACTTATCATTAATTTGAAAGACGCCTCTATCCCGCGTTCCTTTAGCATTAACATGTAGAGCCGTTGGATTTAACCCGCTTTCACAAGTGGCTACTCTAACAGCAAGGTCTGGATCGACGCCTATTTCATTGGCTACGCTTCTGATAATGGCTTCAACCTCGTTTTTATTTTTGGGCTTTTTTTCATTCTTTTTATTAAGTAGATTTTCAATGCTTTGTGTTCCAGCGTAACCAACAAAAAAAGCCGTGATTGGACTATTGTCCACGGCTATACCCGCAACACCACCGACAACCATTCCACCAAGAAAGCCAAGGAGTAAATCCCCGTTGATCTTTTTAGGGAGAACGAGTCGTCCGTCGTTCACGATATCTTTCATTAGTGACCCTAAACCTCCAGCGATAAAATAGATTAAGTGTTCCATTTTGAAAAAAAATTCGGAAAAATTTTCTTCCGATTTATTTTGTTTCCCCGTTTATAATTTCATTTCTCTATATATATTATCCTTGTGTCTTGTAAAAAAGGTCTTCTGCTCGCTTAAAAGCGAGTAGAAAGACCCAAATCTTGATTACAAAACGGATTTATCCCCGTGTCCCCGCCTATTTAGAGCCGGCGGGAGCCCAAGATTGGTTGATAAAACTTAAAGCATTTCTGCCCGGTGATGTAGAATGACCGCAAGCCACCACTCTTTTTAAACGCAATTATCATTTATCTTCTAACGTTCATACTTTTATTATACTTTAGCCAACAAACGTGTCAAATACCTTATTTTGGAAAAACTGGGGATAACCCCATTTTTTGGGGGAAAACTCCCACTTTTTTACTTTTCTATTAGTTCCGTAGTCACGAAGGGATCCATTAGGGATTTTATTTTTTACACAGAATGAGCGAAGGCAACCAACGCCCGCGAACGAGGATTGGACGGGGGGGCGGACCCACCCGTCCAACCGCAGTGAGCGGGTGTGGTTGCCGAGCGTCACCGATAGATTAGATATATATATATAATAATATAGTAGATTATATAAATGTTCCTTGCGATTGCCCGCAGGCAATTGCCCCCCGCGGAGGGTGAGGGGTCGCACGCCCCGAACCCGCGAGCGGATAAGGGGGCGACGGGGGAAACGCCCCCGTAGTTCGCGGGGGGGGAGAACCGAACGGGGGGGGTAGCGACCCCCCCCACGGACAAACATAAAAAACAAAAAAAAAGGAACCACCAAAACCAACAACCCCAAAAAAAAACCTCAAAAAAAAACTAACGGAAAGCGTCGCGCGAAAGTGGGGCTTAGAAAGTCCGAGGAAATGCTTGACCCGTGAGAGGGCAAAG
>PIVQ01000252.1 GCA_003354055.1 Desulfobacteraceae bacterium
TAAGGTTGAAAAAGGTCTGTTTGGGTTCCTGGGCCTTGGCAAAGGCCACAAGATTTTTGGTTAAGCTTCTTCCCTGGAGGGTTTGATTGAATATCAGTTCCAGTGTTTCCCTGATCCCATCATCTTCACAGTCGACCAAGGATAATTCTGCGTTTCCCATGATAATGCCCAGTATGTTGTTAAAATCATGGGCCATCTTTCCTGCAACCTGGCCGACCAGGGCTAACTTTTTTTGTTCACCGGCAATTTTCTGGGCTTTTATTTTTTCCTTTTCCGCCTGTTTCAGAGGAGCCAAGTCCACATCAATACAGAACACTTCCTGGCCAAGGGGGGTCTCATACATCACATGACTTGAAAAGACAGGCACATCCTTTCCATCTTTACCAACCAGGATGATCTCTTCGGCCGGGATTTTTTCACCATGGTCAATCCATCTGCGGTGACGGGCTTTCATCGTCTTTTTCAGGTGGGCAGGGATGATCAGATCTTCGAGTTTTTTTCCCAGAGCTTCTGCCTGACTGAAGCCATAGAGCTTTTCACTGGCCGCGTTCCAGAAAGTGACGTTTCGGGATTCATCATATCCCTGGACAGATATCCCTGACATCTCTTCGAGGATGATCCGAAATCTCTTTTCAGAAGCCTGGATCTGTGTTTCTGCCCGTTTTCGGTCAATGGCAATGGCCACCTGATCTGAAACTGCAGACAGAACCTGGAGATCCTGTTTGGAATAGCAATCTTTATTTTCATAGCTTTGGACAGCCATTACTCCGATAACCTTGGATTTGATGACCAATGGGACACCCATCCATATCAGGGGGACAGGACCCCAGACGCCATTGGCATTGTTTCTTTTTTCAAGGTCCTTTTGCCTGAGCAGTATGGGTTCTCGCTTCTCAACCACCATGCCTGTGAGGGAGTCTTTCGTATCTAAATGATTAATAATGGGTGAAAAATCATCATCCTGGGTGTCCACATGATAGGGGAAAAAAAGGGTTCCGGATTCCTGGTCCACGATGGCGATGAAAAAATTAGTCACGTCAAGAATGGGCTTAAGAGAATTGCGGATGGACGGGTAAAGATCGTCCAGGTTGAGGGTGTGGTTCACCGCATTGGAAATGGTAAAAAGGGCTTTATTAATCCCCTGAGACTGTTTAAGCCTGGATTCTGAAGATTCCAGTTCCCGGATTCTTTTTTCCAGTTCTCCAGAGTCGTTTTTTTTCATAGCTGAGGACCTTCATCATATTGGATTATATATTATAAAGGATGTTTGAGCTTTGTTTTGTGGCAGCGATTGTAAAATGGAAAAACATGTTTTGTAAAGAATTTAAGGAAGAATCCCAAATAAAATGATTGGCATATTTTAACTTGGGTACTATGGTTGACTATGATTCGGGAATATCGCATGCTTAAGGTGTGGCGTTAAATTTAAATTTCCCGGTACAAAATTGACCATTCTAAGTGAATAGCCGTCGATGGAAATGCCACGCCAACTATCTGGGTGGTTTGTTTTTGATGCTCCGCTTATCCAAATTGTATCATGAGGAAAAATATGAGCCCTGACAACAGCAGTATTACCATCATGACCATGAATTTAAGGTTTGGTCTGGCAAAGGATGGGGAAAATAAATGGGAGAACAGAAAGCCTCTGGTGGCGGAGATACTAAACAGGTATCCGGCGGATTTTATCGGATTCCAGGAGGTCAATCATTTTCAGGCCAGGTTTCTGGAACGTAATTTGCCCGCTCACAATCACATCGGCTGGTACAATGAAGGCACAGCCTGGTGGCAGAGCAATATGATATTTCATCACAACAGCTGGTCCTGTATAGGGAACCGCCACCATTTTTTAAGCAAAACCCCTGATCTGCCCTCAAAGCTTTCCGGTTCCAAATGGCCCCGGCAATGTGTGGTGGGCTGGTTTCAAAACGGGGATAAAGAGCTTCTGGCAGTGAACACACACTTTGATTTCGATTCCGGTGTCCAGGCAAGGAGTGCAGATCTGGTTGTGGAATTTTTAAACCGGTTTCCGGCAGGCCTGCCGGTTGTCATTACCGGAGATTTTAATTCAAATCCCGGATCCCCTGCCTACGAACGGTTTCTGGCCCATGGGTTTAAAGAGGTGTTTTCAGATCGGGACATGACCACCTTTCATGAATTTGAAGGCAGGGAAACCGGCATGCACATTGACTGGATTCTTTATCGGGGGGACTTAAACGTGTTCACCCGCCAGGTGGTCATGGATGATTTTTCCGGCAGATTCCCCTCTGACCACTACCCGGTAAGATCTGTACTGGGCTTGGAAAACCGGGTGGCCTCTGACAATGAAAATGGCGAGATTCCATGAGCCCTGGTTTAGACGCTTTTCACCCCTTGATCCGAGAGTGGTTTGCAGCAAAATTTGGCCGGCTCACAGATGTCCAGGCCGAGGCCTGGCCGGCCATTGCCCGTCAGGAGCACCTCCTGGTCACAGCCCCCACAGGATCGGGAAAAACCCTTACCGCATTTTTGTGGGCTATCAATCAGTTGGCGGTCGGGCAGTTGGCAGTCGGGCAGTTGGCCGCAGGCGACTGGTCTACGGGCCAGGTCCGGGTGCTTTACGTATCTCCCCTAAAGGCCCTGAACAATGATATTCAGCAGAATTTAATCCGGCCGCTGGCCCAGATCCGGGCCAAATTTGAGGCCGCAGGTGAACGCTTTCCAAATATCCGGGTATTGACCCGGAGCGGGGACACCCCTCAAAAAGACCGGCGAAAGATGAGCATACATCCCCCGGAAATCCTCATCACCACTCCTGAGAGCCTGAATTTATTGCTCAGTTCCGCATCGGGTTGTGCAATCTTAGGGGGAGTGAACACCGTGATCCTGGATGAAATTCATGCCTGTGCGGGAAACAAACGGGGGGTGCATCTGATCACTGCTGTGGACCGTCTGGTACGGCTGTCCGGTGAGTTCCAGCGGATTGCCCTGTCCGCCACTCTGGAAAACCTTGATCCCATAGCCCGGATGATCGGGGGATACCGGTTGTCCGGCAGTGTCCATGCCCCGGAATATACCTTAAGGCCTGTGACCCGGATTGCATCAGGAATCCAAAAGCGATACCGGTTGAAAATCTGTTATCCGGATCGGCCCGGACCGGAAGATCCGGATGAAGATGAAGATAATTCCGTCTGGGATCTGCTGGCGGAATCCTTCAGGGACAGGATTGTAAAGAACCGGTCCACCCTCTTGTTTGCCAATGGGCGCCGGCTGTGTGAAAAACTGACCTATAAGGTGAACCGTGCGGCGGGTCAGCTTCTGGCCTATTCCCACCACGGGTCTCTGTCCAAGGATCTTAGAAAGGATGTGGAAGAGCGGCTTCGGACAGGCGGGTTAAAGGCCATCGTGGCTACAAGTTCCCTGGAAATGGGCATTGATATCGGAGATCTGGATGAGGTGATCATGGTCCAGTCTCCCTTTTCAGTGTCCTCCGCTGTCCAGCGGCTGGGCCGGGCAGGTCATCAGGTGGGCCAATCCAGTGCCGGCCGTCTTTACCCGGCCCATGCCCAGGATCTGATTGCTTCTGCAGTACTGGCCCGGGCCATTCATGAAAGAGATATTGAGCCCCTTCGGCCTGTGAACGGTCCTCTGGATGTCCTTGCCCAGATTCTGATTTCCATGGTGGGGAGGGAAACCTGGGATGTGGATGAATTATACGCCTTCATCCGGACCTCAGCCCCCTATCAAGGTCTTGCGCGTACGCAGTTTGACCTGGTCCTGAATATGCTGGAGGGGCGCTATGCCCGCACCCGAATCCGGGATCTTCAGCCCAGAATCTCATTTGATCGTCTGGATAATACTGTGACCATCAAAAAAGGGGCGACCCTGGCCCTGTACATGTCCGGCGGCACCATCCCCGACCGGGGATATTATAAGCTTCGCCATTCCCAGACCAATGCCCGTATCGGAGAACTGGATGAGGAATATGTCTGGGAGGCCAAGGTGGGGCAGATTGCCACCGTGGGCAGCCAGAACTGGAAGATCACCCGGATTACCCATAACGACGTCTTTGCCCTGCCCGCCGGGAACCGGGGCATGGATGCACCGTTCTGGATTGCCGAAGGCATGAACCGTGACTTCCATTTCTCCAGCCGCATGGCCGGGTTTCTGGAACTAACGGACCTTGCCCTGTCCAAGGGGGCTGAGGAGAGGGATGCTTTTTTAAAAGAGCTTACTTCAACCTACTGCATGGATGAGACCGGTGCCGCTGAACTCATAAAATTCTGCCGCAGCCAGATCGACATCGCGCCCTTGCCCCACCGCCACCACCTTCTCCTGGAGTATGTCCGGTCGGGTCCAGGCGCGAGCCCCGGCACTATGCTGGTGATCCACACCCTTTGGGGCGGACGGGTTAACCGTCCCTTTGCCCTGGCCCTGGAAGCCGCCTGGACAGAACATTTTAAAGAGCGGCCTGAAATTTTTCCGGGCAATGATGCGGTTATTGTTCAACTGCCGGGCCCGGTGGATCCGGAGGAGTTGCTCTCCCTGGTCACCGGGGAAAACCTTGAGCATCTGGTCCGCCGGCAGCTGGAATCCTCCGGCTTTTTCGGGGCGAGATTCAGGGAATGTGCAGGCCGTGCCCTGCTGGTAACAAGGAACCGGATCAACCAGCGGATGCCGTTGTGGATGACCCGCCTGCAGTCCCAGAAACTCATGGAAAATATCCTGAGTCTTCCGGATTTCCCCATCCTTCTGGAAACCTGGCGTACCTGCCTTCAGGATGAATTTGACATGCCTGCCCTGACCCGGGTGCTGGATGAGCTGGCCTGTGGGGAAATTACATGGTCCGTGGCCCATACCGCTAAACCCAGCCCCTTTGCAGCTGCCATGGCCTGGAATCAGATCAATCAATATATGTACCGGGAAGACCAGCCCGCCTCCGACCCCTCCGGCCTGAAAGACAATTTAATCAAAGAGGCGCTGTACGCCGCTGATCTCAGACCGAAGATTTCACGGGAGATGGTCAGTATCTTTGAAATCAAACGCCAGCGGCTTGCTCCGGGTTATGGCCCGGATAATCCCCGGGATCTGTGCGACTGGGTCAAAGACCGGGTGGTCATTCCCGTTGAAGAGTGGGATGATCTGGTTCAGGCGTTAGGGGGTAGCCCGGGGGATAGTTTGGGAGACAGTCCGGATGCACTTTTGGAGCGGACCTGCGAGAAGCTTGCGCTTCTGAGTACCGGTGACGGGACCTGTGTGGCTGCCAGGGAAATGATCAATGATATCCTGGCTATGTGGTATGCACCTGGAGATATTCCTGAGGTCAGGGATATGAATGGCCGGACTCTGCCATTGGAGGATGGACAGTCAGATCAACCAGATCCGGAACTGGGGCTTTCCCTGTTTGCCCAATGGCTTTCCTATTACGGTCCGAAATCATCTGACTTCTGCCTTTCCAGCCTGGGGCTTGAGAAACGCATCCTGACCGGGTTTATTTCAGATTTGATAGAAACAAAATCCCTGGTTGCAGGCCAACTTCTGATCGATGGACAAGATGATGATATTTGTGATGCCCGGAATCTTGAAATTCTCATCCGCATGCACAGGGCGGCCAACCGGCCCGGGTTTGATCCGCTTGACCTGGATCTGCTGCCCCTGTTTCTGGCAGACTGCCAGGGTCTGACTCAAAAAGACCGGGAGCAAACCTATGACAGTCTGGATATTCTCTTTGACAGCCTTGAACAACTGGCCTGCCTCCCCCTGCCGGCAGGGCTCTGGGAAACCGATGTGCTGCCGGCCCGGATTTATCCATATCATCCCTCCTTTCTGGACAGTCTCATGCAGGAGGGAGAGATCCTGTGGCTGGGACAGGACAAAGAACGGATCATGTTCTGCTTTGAACCTGATCTGGATTTTTTAAGGCCAGAGGATGAACCGGCGGATGAACCGGCGGATGAACCAGCGGATGAACCAGTGAGTAAGGAAATTGTCGTCGATGTTTGGGAAAAGATCTTTAAGGAGCCTGACAGCCGCCATGACTTTTTTGCCCTTCAGACCCTGAGCGGGTATCGCAGCCAGGACCTTGTCGGTAAGATCTGGGACCGGGTGTGGCAGGGGCAATTGACCAACACCACCTTTCTGGCGTTGCGAAAAGGTATTGAAAATAAGTTTAAACTGCCTAAAACCCCGGGGAATTTTAAGGGGCAGGCAGGGCGTTCCGGGCGGGGGCGGTACCGGGGCAGAGCCGGACGGCGCTCTTCCGGCTTGACCGGAACCGGCTTTTCCAGGACTGAGCTTGCCAGACGGCAGGGAGCTCTCCCGCTGGCAGGACTTTGGTTTCAACCGGCTGTGGATGATCAGGCACAGGATCTGGTGGAGACTGAGGCCATGAATCGCGATCGGGTCAGGGTCTTGCTTGACCGGTACGGTATCTTGTTCCGGGAACTGCTGGCCAGGGAACTGCCCGGCTTCAGATGGAAACATTTATTTAAATCCCTTTATCTCATGGAGTTGTCTGGGGAGGTGCTGGCCGGGTCTTTTTTCAAAGGGATTTCCGGGCCCCAGTTTATTTCCCACAAGGCCTTTCGCAGGCTTTCGAACGGCCTGGACACTGATGCGGTCTATTGGTTGAATGCCATGGACCCGGCATCAATCTGCGGTCTCGGGCCCATGGTCCGGAATCTTAAGCTACCCAAACGATTGCCCGGTACCCATCTGGTTTACAGGGGCAGGGAACTTATGCTGGTGTCCCAACGCCGTGCCAGGGAACTTGTCATCCATGTCCCGCCTGATGATGAGCGCCTGCCCGAATACCTGACCCCGATTGTCCACATGATGTCCCGAACCTTTAGTCCGGTCACCCATATCTCCATTGACACCATTAACGGGGAAAATGCTGCCCAAAGCCCTTACCGGGAAATATTCGATGCCCTGTTTGAAGTGGCGGCCGGCCATAAATCGCTGGATCTTTATCAAAGGAGAGATCGTGACCCACGTGAGCCAAAATAGCAACCAGACGGACCCGCCTGACTACAGCATTGACCGGCTATCGGAAAAAATCGGAATTCTGACACGCAGGGAGACCGAGGCCAGAATTCTGATTCCGGTTATCCAGGCTCTGGGAGAGGAATTCGGCAGGGAGGCCGTTATTAGGACGGTCAGTAACACCATTGTCAAGATTGCCCGAGACCAGGGCCGGGAACTTGCCTGCCTTATGGAGGGCAATACAGCCGAAGATTTTAAATCGGCCCTGGCCTTCTGGACAAAGGACAATGCCCTTGAAATAAAGATGAAATCTTCGACCGACAATCAGCTTCGTTTTGATGTGACCCGGTGCCGGTATGCGGAAATGTACAAGGCACTGGGTGCGGCTGATCTGGGTGCCGTGTTTTCCTGCAACCGGGATGGTGCCCTGATCGCTGGGTTTAATCCCGATGCGGTCATGACCCGGACAAAAACCATAATGGCCGGGGACGAGGTCTGTGATTTTGTGTATACCTTTCCTGAACCAGAATCAGGTTCAAAGGATTAGAATATCAGATTATGAAATCGTCCCCCATATCATTTTTACCTGATCATCTGAGATCAAACCCCTCTGTGGCAGAGCTGCCGGTGGTGGAAGTTCTGCCTTCTCTGGCTCAGGCCCTTGATAAAGAAAAAAAAGCCCTGGTCCAGGCGCCGCCGGGTGCCGGAAAAACAACTATAGTCCCGTTGGCGCTGCTGGACCAGTCCTGGCTGAAGGATAAAAAAATCGTTATGCTCGAGCCCCGGCGGCTGGCAGCCCGGGCTTGTGCCGGCCATATGGCCGGGCTTCTGGGGGAAAAACCGGGGCAGACCGTTGGATATCAGGTCCGTATGGATCGTTGTATAGGTCCCCGCACCCGGATTGAGATTATCACCGAAGGCATATTGACCCGGAGAATTCAGTCCGATCCGGGACTTGAAGATGTCGGACTTCTTATCTTTGATGAGTTCCATGAGCGCCATATTCACGGAGATCTGGGGCTGGCCCTGAGTCTTGAATCGGCTGAGGTGTTTAATCCCGATCTGCGGATTCTGGTCATGTCCGCCACCATGGATATGAATGCTTTGTCGGCCATTATGGACAATGCACCAATGATTTTTTCCGAAGGCAGAACCTGGCCCGTGACCACCCGTTATCTACCGCCGACTTCCCGGGATCAGACCAGCGGAGGATATATTGGTGGCCGTTCCGGTGACAAGGGCCGTGAGATTCTACCCGCCTGTTTTCGGGCCGTACAAAAGGCCTTGGCTGAGGAAGAGGGAGAT
The DNA here is from genome assembly GCA_003354055.1 of Desulfobacteraceae bacterium. The sequence goes on from PIVQ01000252.1 coordinate 8,266, forward strand.
GTCCTGGTCTTTTTACCCGGTGCCGCCCAGATCCGGGCCATGGCAGACCGTCTCGGGGAGGTGATAGATGAATCGTCCGCCATTGACGTTTACCCCCTGTTCGGAAATCTTTCACCCAGAGAACAGTCAGCCGCCATTGCTCCTTCCAGACCTGGCCGCCGGAAGATCGTTCTGGCCACGCCCATTGCAGAAACTTCTCTGACCATCCAGGGGGTCCGGGTGGTGGTGGACGCAGGGCTGGCCCGGGCCCCTCGTTTTTCTCCGGGCCGGGGTATGACCCGCCTGGAAACCCTGCCCGTATCCAGAGCATCGGCTGATCAGCGGCAGGGCCGTGCCGGGCGAACCGCCCCGGGTGTCTGCTACCGCCTCTGGTCGGAACATGTTCACCAGGGGCTGATTCCCTTTAACCGCCCCGAGATTCTTTCGGCAGATCTTGTGCCTCTGGTTCTGGAACTGGCCCAGTGGGGAGTGGCAGATTCCTGCGATCTCAAGTGGCTGGATGTACCGCCTGAAAGTGCCTTTGAGCCTGCTGCAGCATTGCTCAAATTATTGGGTGCCCTGGACAAAAAGGGGCTGATCACGGATTACGGCAGGAAACTTCTATCCGCCGGGACTCATCCCCGTCTGGCCCATATGGTCATCAGGGCAAAGGCACTGGGACAGGGCTTCATGGGCTGCTGTCTTGCCGCAATGGCCGAAGAACGAGATTTTGTCTTTTCAGATCGGGGCGGCGGTGATCCGGATGTGGGCTTGCGGCTTGAAATCCTTGCCGGACTCACCAGAGGAAAATCCTTTGGCAGGCAGGTCAATCTCAAAGGGGCAAAGAATATTTTAACCCAGGCCCGGAACCTGGCCGCCCGATTTAAAGTTAAATCCAAGGAAATGGATATATCCATGGCAGGCCGGATTCTGGCCGTTGCCTGGCCCGGGCGGATTGCAAAAAAACGGAAACCGGATTCCCTTTCCTATCTCATGGCCTCGGGCAGCGGTGCCTTTTTCAGATTTCCCAATGCCCTGTCCGGTCATGAATATATCGTGGCAATTGATCTGGACGGACATCTGAAAAATGCCAA
>PIVQ01000253.1 GCA_003354055.1 Desulfobacteraceae bacterium
TTTATAATGGGGTTCGGGGCATTATGCTGTTTTTCAGGCTTTGCCGTAAAGGGATTGTGGGCAAGGCATTGGGCAAGAGGCATGGCCACCCAGATGCAGAAGAGGGTAATACAGAGAAGACGTTTCATCATTTGCGCCTGAAGTCCAGAAAAAGTGTCCAGGGATTGACCATATCAAAGTAGATCAAGGTATCCATATCCTCCCGGATAACGGCATTGATCTCTACGCCTTCATGATTGATAAATTCATATGGGGAGTCGTCTGCAAAGTAAATGGCTGAATAGTAGTTGGGATCATAGGAGGCAATCACCATTTTTTTAATTTCTTTGGCGGCAGTGACATGGCAGGGGATGAAAAAATCATAAATCAGTTTGCCATTGTCAAGCTCAGCTGAAAAATCAGTCACATCATTCACTATAAATGGAGTGCCGTTGATTTTGACCGAGAAGAAATAGTGATACTCCGCAATATAGGCAAAGGCTTTTTCCTTAATCTGGGTAACTTCAGACGGTTCCAATTGATTGTTTTTATTTGCATCATGGTCATTGGCGATCATGGTCGAAAACATGTCGTCAAACCGCCAGTTGACATGGATGCCTTCCATTCCCTCTTCATTGAATATCAGTTTTAATTTTTGCTCGATGAACACATGGGGGTGTGCAAATACGGCCGGAGGAGATACCCAGACAATTATCATTAAAATTATAAACATTGGCCGGCAATAGTTAAGAAGCTGTTTCAAATTTAATTCTCGTAATTTAGTGTGAAGTGAACTTGGGCTTGAGGGCCAGTTGGTAGACGATTACTAAAAGGATAAATCCTATCAGAAAAAGGGAGGGAAAGACAAAAAAGGTATCCTGGAATACCTGGTTGTCCAGGGCCTGGCCGCTCAATCCCGTATCCAGGGCCTGCTTTTGGACTTTCAGGATCAGGGCATAGCCAATTCCCAGTAGGCCATAGGCCATGTTATAGGATAACCCTTTAAAGCTGAGTACGGTTGCCCGCTGATCTGACGGGGTTTCCCGGTTGATGTAGTAGCTGACAAAGAATCCGTTGAAATACATGGCAGCGAAGGTAATCAGGGCCGGAATCATCCCTACCCAGGGCCAGAAAAAACTCATGGAGACAAGACCGATGAAACAAAGACCTGCGGTGAGCCTGAGGCCTGCTGCGGGCGGCTGAGTTTCAGCCAGTTTCCGGGCTATCTTGGGGATGATAAAGCCCAACATAGCCACCCCGGCCCCGATGATGCCGAACAGTGACTCGGGCAGCAGAATCATTCGATAGTATTGGCTGGACAGAGTGATGACCATTCGTATAGTCCCGTCAAAGAGCATGCCGAAAAGGATCACACTGAGTACAAACGGGGTGGTGAGGATCCATCGCCCTGCTTTGAATGTCAGGATAAAGGCCTGTTTGAGTTCTGCCGGTCGGTTGCGTTTCAATAAAGGCTTTTTGTCTTTTCCAGGTTCCGGCTTGACTTCTTCCATGCCTGCCGTGGCCATACAGGCCCCAAAGGCAAGGAAAAGCGTGCCGTAAAGTGGAAACCGCATGGTGGTTTCCTGGGTTAAAGACAAGGAAAACCCTAAGGCATTGGCAAAGGTGTTCATCAAGGCCGGATCGTAAATGGCAGCGCCGGTGGTCATGGCAATGATAAAGCCAAAGGATTGAAACCGGGTCAGCACCTCAAGCACCCGGCCCCAGTCTTCGGGATTTCCGTCGCGTTTCAGGGCATCATAGGCCAGGGCCTCATCCGCACCGCTGGCTGCAGCCTCTGCAAGGCCGCTGAGCACCCGGTTGACCATAAATACCCCGAAGATCAGAGATGAATTGCCAAGGGGTAAAAAGGCGATCAGCCCGACCTCCACTACCATGGTCATGGTTGCAAATACCAGGAGCCTTTTTCTGCCGATGGTATCTGCCAGGGCGCCGGATGGCACCTCTGCCAGGACAATGGTCGCGGCCCAGATGGCATTGAGCAGGGAGAACTGGGCAACGGTCAGTCCAAAATCCAGGAAAAGAATGGTAAACACCGGATAGTAAAACCTGGAGTTGAACAAGATCTTAAAGGCAATGTAGCGCCGGATGTTGGGGATGGAAAAGATCGCTTTTTGGCCCTTAAGTGGTGTGGCTTCGGTATTCATCTAAGGGTCTGCCTTGTGGGTGGGAGGGTTAAATAAATTATATTCTTAACAATGTCCATTGCAGCCTCGGTGGTATCTTGTAAAAGTGTCTTCTGATCAAATTAGAAAAAGAATATACATCAAACAACGGAAAGGGTAAAGCAAAGACGAAACCCCAAATCAGGACCAACGCCTATATTATTGCGGTAATAGATGAATGAAAATAAATGTACCTTCCTCTTCCGAGGAGGCCATGGAAATTTTTCCGCCAAGGGTCTCAGTAATCAGCTTTGCACTGTATGTCCCAATTCCGGTGCCTTTTCTTTTTCCTGACGTGGTGTATTTATCAAAAAATGTATCCCGGATCCCGGAGGGAACAACACCCGGGTTGTGAATACAGATGATGACCAGATCTCCGTCATCGGCAAGGGAGATGTTGATAAATTGGTCTTCCGGTACGGCTTCAACGGCATTTTTAATCAGGTTTGCCATCATTGAATATAGGAGAAGAGATTCCCCCAGGACCATGAAAGTCTGGCCCGGAAGAAATGGGGTGCCGTCCCGGGTGATCAGAATTCCGGTCCGGTGCAGTTTGATCAATGAAGCCATTTCTTTTTCCACATGGCGGAGGATACCGATCATATCCACGGCAATCATTTTCGGTTGATAAATTTTTTGTTCCATCTTGAACAGGTCAAGGGAAGAGTTGATCATATCTAAAATTTTATGGGCTGAGGTCATCATAATATCAACGGCTTCAGCCTGGTCCTCATTGAGTGTCCCGGTCATTTCCAGAAGTTCGATTCCTGAAAATATGCCTGTGAGCGGATTTTTCAGATCATGGCGGGCGATCCGTTCAACTTCTTCCCTGAAAACAGCCGCTTTTTTTAATTCTTTGTTTTGAGCCCCCAGGTTTTCTTGGGCCTGTTTCAGATTTAGGTGGGTCTTGACCCTTGCCAGCACAATACTCGGATTGATGGGTTTGGCGATATAATCCACACATCCCAGTTCAAACCCCTTGGATTCATCGGCCACATCAACCTTGGCTGTTACGAAAATAACCGGAATGTCCGCAGTCCTGCGCAGGGCTTTTAGCCGGGTTAATACTTCATATCCGTCCATTTCCGGCATCATGATATCCAACAGAATCAGATCCGGCCGGGTCCGGGATGTCGACAATGCAAGGGCATCTGCTCCGCTTGTGGCGGCACTTACGTGGTAACTCTCTTTGAGTAAAGTATTGAGAATGGTTATATTGGACGGGGTATCATCCACAATCAGAATACGCTGTTTTTTCGCCATCTGCCTGGTTCCTTTTTTATGTTTACGGCTAAGGATAAGATCCGGCAAATTAAAAACGCATGTAACCACTCCGTATCATGCGCCCCAAATTCTTACCTGGTTCCTGCCGTTTTCTTTGGCTTCGTAAAGAGCAGAGTCGGTATGCTCAGTTAATTCCATTGAACTGCCGCCCTTAGGGTCTGACACCCCAAAGCTTGGGTGACACTTGGAATTCCTTCAAAATTGTGATTTTGGATCGTTTCCCTGAGGCGTTCTGCAAATTCGGCTGCCATATCGTGCTGTTCAATATTTGTAAGTGTAAAAAAAGTCGTAATTGAGAGGACGCTGCCAATGACAAAGATGGTGAGAACTGCAGGCGACATCCAGGTTGACAGCTTATCTGATTTATGTGTTCTCTGATACATGGATTGTTACACCTGCATATCTGAGTTGAACCGAGTTGACGATTTAGAGTGACGATATAAAATCACGTTTTAAAAATAGTGAATTCAGGTTTCGAATTCCCGAAAATGGAACGATTCAGAACAAGTATATGGTTAACAAGCCATATGGATTGCGATTAAGGAACTATGCCGGGAAGTCAACGGGAAACCGAGTTTTATTGATACCATTGTTTTATTTGTATCGTCAAGGGAAGACCCTTAAAAAAACAGGTGTGTTCAGGCATGTGACTACCTGATCTTTTAATAAGAAAATCTGAGTTGCGATACAGGGGAAAACCCGTTTCGCGTCGGGAGTATTCCGTTAAAAACCCACCCTGTGTGACTCTGAAAATTTAATCTGCTTTTTTTTCAGGGATCAGGGTTCTTAAAATATCTTCTTTCCCGATAATGCCCACCAGTTTTTTCCCGTCCACCACAGGAATGGTATGGAAATGTTTTTCAACCATCAGGCTGGCAATTTCAGCCACAGACGTGTCCGCGCAAACCGTTGTTACCTGGGTCACCATGGCATCGCTTACCTGGCTGGCGGAGATCTTCTGAAGGTCTTCCTCCAGCTTTTTTGAAGATCTCAAAGGGATGATGCCGTCCAGAATAGTAAAAATAGGCGGAATTGGGAGATCTTTCTGTTGGAAGATCAGATCGCTCTGACAGAGAATTCCCACCAGTTCGTCTTGGGCATCAACCACAGGTGCCCCGTTGATATGATTATTGAGCAGCACCTCCACGGCCCGGGTGATATCTGTATCCGGGTTGATGCAGATGATATTGGTTTCCATGATATCTGATGCAGTTATCATCATCTCCTCCTCTCCCATTGGATTTTGATTTCAACGCTTTGTACCACTATACATGAAACCCCGTGCCGGGTAAAGCTTGCGGCAAACCAGAGTCCAGGGTAAACGCATTCAGCCTGTTTCTTGCGCTAAGGATCGGCTCCAAAATTACTTGAACTTTTGTTTTCAAAATACCCAGTCTTTTAAGGGGTTTTGAAAACAATTTAGATCAAGTTATTTTGTAACGATTCCTAACCCTTTTCTTCTGGGCTTTATATTGACGGGGCTTCGGGAAAGTCCATCTCAGGCCTTGCCAGGTTTGCGGTATAGTTTGCCATTTGTATAAAGGAGATGACCGCAATGATTTCAACCATTTCCTGATCGTCAATTCCCTCTGCCTTGAATCCCATTACGTTTTCATCGTCAAGGCGTCCCTGGTGTTTCAGAACCTGTTTTGTGAATTTGAGAATCAAAAGATCCTTTGGGTCGCCGGATTCAAACTTTCGTACCTGAATATAGTCGTCAGGCGTCAGCAACCCGGCTTCAATAGCCGTGGTGGTGTGCAGGGAAATGCAATAATCGCAATGGTTGAATTGAGAGACTGCAAGACTGACCATTTTTCGGTGCTTTTCCGATAATTTGCATGTCTTTAGATGTTTATTCATGTCGGTAAAAGCGGCTGTGGCTGCATCGGAATTGGCTATAACGCATAGAATGTTGGGAATTAAAACTAAGTTTTTGAATATCTCTTGTGTGGTTTCTCCGGCATCTTCGGGTTCTACAAAGTGCAATCGATTCATGATTCCTCCCCTTTTTTCTGTATGGGTACCAGAAAAATATTTGAGGGGCAATGGCCAATCAATATTGATAATATCTTGGTACCGTGGTATTTAGGTGTTCGAATAAAAATATTTAGATAAAGGATAAATGAAATGAACAGGAATTTTAAACTGCTGCTGGGCGGGCAACTGGTTTCCCAGGTGGGAGACAAGTTTCATATGATTGCTTTGGCCTTCTGGGTGCTCGAGACCACGGGATCAACGGCCAAAATGGGGGCGGTGCTGGCGGCTTCCCTGATCCCGTCTTTGGTACTTGGGCTGTTTTCAGGAGCCTTTATTGATCGGTATCCTAAAAAAGTGATCATTGTGGGTACGGATGTGATCCGGGGTGTGGTACTTTTGGTCTTTGCCTGGCTGATGGTATCAGGACAGATGAGTTTTTATCTCATCTTGGGCCTTCAGGTGATTCTATCGGTAAACGCGGCCTTTTTTGACCCTGCCATTCCTTCGGTGATTCCCCAGATTGTGGATAAGGATCAATTGGGAAAGGCCAATGCCATGCATCAGAGTGTGAACAGCTTTGCCATGATCGGCGGTGCTGCCTTGGGTGGTGTGGCGGTCTCCGGCCTGGGGTATGTATGGATCTTTATACTCAACGGCATCTCTTTTCTGATTTCTGCCGGGTTTGAATCCCGGATTGAGATTCCACACTTAAGAGAAGAGAAGGACAAGGGCAGCCTGGTGTCGGATATCAGGGCAGGGTATGCCTATCTTTTTAACAGCCGGGCATTGATGGTGGTATTGTTCATGGTGATGGTCATTCACTTTTTTGTGGGGGGGATTGAGGTATTCATGCCGGTGATTGCAGATCGAATTTCCGGGGATGGCCCCAAAACCCTGGGAATTTTTCAGGCTGCCCTGGGAGGCGGTATCCTTTTCATGTCACTGGTGCTCAGTCGGATATCGATAACAGGGAAGGAGAAAACCGCATTGTTTTCTTCAGTGGTGGTCATGGGCGTGGTACAGACCCTGGCCTGGGGGGCAGCACAGACAGGTGATCTGGCCGTTGCAGGATTAACGGTCTGTTTTTTTCTCTGGGGGTGCGCTATGATTCGGGCTGCGGTTTCCTTTAAGACCCTGCTGCAAACCTATGCAGACAATGAGTTTGGCGGAAGGGTTTTTGCCATGGCATCAACCATTGGAAATGCATCCATCCCGGCAGCCATGATCGTGTTCGGCCTGCTGCTGGAGTATATAGAGTTTTCAAGTCTGCTGCCGGTTTCAGGATTGACCCTTGCAGGACTTGGCCTGTTCTCTTTTATTTTGTTCAAGGAGGAAAAAAATGACGCGGAAAAGTGCAACACCCGGTACCAAAAAAATTCAGCGGGTTCAAACCGGAGTGAGGCTTGAAAAAAGACTCTTAAAGGTACTCAAGGGCCTGGCAGAATATCACGACATGACCCTTGGGGATCTGCTGGAAGGCATTGTACTCCATGCCTTTGAAGGCAAAGCCCCGTTCAGTGAGGATAATCTTGAGCGGATAAAGGATTTAAAGAAGATATATGATCTGGATTTAACCAGTGAGGACTCCCATAAGCTAACGGAGTAGGGGCTCTGTGCCGCAGACCTCAAGCGGTCTGAGGCACAGGGATTCCAGTTTAGTGGGAATGGGCATGATCGTGGCCATGCTTATGCCCCAGTTGGGAGAACCGGTTGTAGAGTATCAAGCCGGTCAGCACAATGGCTGCGGTCAGTTGGACTGAGTAGGGGAAAATTTCAGCGGCCTGGCCCACAATGGCCTGGGGATTGATGTCCATGATGGTATATAGGAAGTCCACGGCAAATCCCATGGCCAGGGAGCAAAGGGAGATCATGGACAGATAAATAACCAGGGCTCTGGTGTTAAATATATTTTTAACAATATTGATGGTGGCCGCGTTGGTGGCAGGACCAGCCAGCAGAAAAACCAGGGCGGCACCGGGATTCAGACCTTTTAAGATCAGGGCTGCCGCAATCGGGGTGGATGAGGTGGCACATACATACATGGGAATACCTGCCACCAGCATGACCAACATGGACAGCAACGGATGGTCATTAGCCCAGAGTGTCAGATCCTCGGGAAAGAAAAAGGTAATGGCGCCGGCAATGAGTATGCCTACCAGAAAGGGTTTGGCAATATCGGTTAGCAACTCCCCATAGGCATATTTGACCCCTGTGATCAATCGCTGCCCTAAAGGGGCGGAAAATCTTCTGTCATCATCTGTTTCACCTGCACCGCAGGTGGAAGAACACCCTCAGCCGCCGCCTGGTTTTGATGGAACAGGTGCGGGACCGCTTTCTTTTCCAAGAAAATTCTGGGCAATACCGGTACTCACCGCTGTTATAAAGCCTGCCACAGGGCGGATCACGGTCATGATGGGATCAAGCATGGCATAGGATACGGCTATGGAGTCCACGCCGGATTCCGGGGTGGCAATCATAAAGGACAGTGCTGCCCCGCTGTTGGCCCCTTGTTTTTTCAATCCCATGGCCACAGGTACTACCCCGCAGGAACATAAGGGGATGGGGATGCCGAAAAGGGCAGACAGAAATACGGGTTTGATTTTCCCGGTGCCCAGGTATTGTTTTATTTTATTTGGCTTGAAGAATACGTAGAGGATGCCGGCAACAAAAAAACCGAACAACATGTAAATGGCAACATCCAGGTAGAGGAGCCAGGATTCTTTCAATATCTCATAAACTATGGTCATTATTCATCCTTAATATTTGGTATCTGACACAGGTTTCAACGGTGTTAGCGGGAGGCAACGGGAGGCAACGGGAGGCAACGGGTGTCAGGCTTTGCTTGCCGGGTGCTTCAACCCTTGGTGCACATCAATGTTGGACGTGCTCAAGGCTGGTCAGCACCAGAGAGTTTACATGGTCGTCATCAAGTGAGTAATAGACGATCTTGCCCTCTCTTCTGTTTTTAACAATTTTCAATGATCTTAAAATACGGAGCTGGTGAGATATGGCAGATTCGGTCTGGCCGCAGATAACGGCAATGTCGCAGACACAATGCTCCCGGTTGCCCAGGGCAATAACGATTTTAAGCCTTGACGGGTCCCCCAGGGCTTTAAAAATAGCTGCCATGTCTGAAATATCCTCCTGTGACGGCAGCTGCTTTACTGTTTTATTTACGGCTTTTTCATTAATGCATTTTTCCATGCATACGTCCATGTATCACCTCTTCATTTGATCATTTGTTCATATGTTAAATTGAAATAGTTTGATTGTCAAGATAAAATTTATTCCGGGAAAAATCAATGGATAAAATCACCGGGAAAAATCATTTATATGATATAATTTTCAGGAGGACAGCAGATGGTCCATGACAATTTTTGCATCCAGAACTGCCGTGTATATCAGGTTGGAGTGGCGCTTTTCCTTGATGATGCCGTCGCTGCCGATCTCCATATGAGACGGGCTGATGGCGCCGCCAATGGCAAAGATACCCTTGTGGCTGGTCTCCAGATTATGGGAAAGCATGAGCAATCGCTCTCCCTCTTTGGCGATCTTGCAGATGGCACCGGTGCAGGTGATCTGCTGAAGGTTCAGAGCGTCAAAAATGGCTGAAGGGCCGTGGTGACCGATACAGGCAATGACATTTTTCATGGGAAAACTCATACCCTGGTACAGATAGAGATCATCTCCCATGGCTCTGCCTGAGGTCTGGTGGATATAAAGCCTGTCAATGCCGTCCGCATCCACCTCGCCGATCTTGGGCACGGCCCGCTGAAGTATTTTAATATGGCCGCCCAGAAGCATCTCTTCGCCCAGGTCCCTGGCCGTATCCTTGTTTACTTCAAATTTTTCCTTGATATGAGCCCAGTACACGGAGGTATCATCTTCTGCCTCCCGTTTGATTCTGGA
>PIVQ01001884.1 GCA_003354055.1 Desulfobacteraceae bacterium
GATGCCAAGAAAAAAGCAGAGGCCAGAAAGATATCCGTTGGCAAGTGGCTGACCAGCTTTACCGGCAAAACCCATAAATGGTCCAACAACCCTATTGATGCCTTTATGATGAGTAAGGAAAAAGCCGATGCCAAGGCTGACAAAGCCAAGGCAAAGTATGCTCAGAAAAAGGCCGTAGAAGATACTACCTTTGCCGCCGCCCTTGCTGCTGAAAAGATTGCAGAAGCAGCAAATTTTCAGGATACGGCGCTTAACACCGCAGCTTCCGCTGCCATTAATAAGTGGCGGGATGCAAAGCTTGCGGCCGGTGCTGCCAAAAAGAAAACCAAGGTAAAACCCTATAACCAAATCGGAAAACTCATTGGTCTGGGGGTATTTTTCTGTATCCTTTTTGGTATTCCCATGAGCGTCATGGGTGTCCCCTTTAAAAAATTTGCCATGGGCTTTGCTTTTATTTTTGCTGTGGCGATTATTGCATGGTTCTTCAGCAACCAGGCTACCATGAAACATTATGGCATCGGGTATGCTGCCTGGGCGATTCTTCTGGGTAT
>PIVQ01001885.1 GCA_003354055.1 Desulfobacteraceae bacterium
GTCAGTTTGGGTGTATTTCAGGTTATCGTTTTGCATCTTTAGCTAATATTACAGCTGGTATGCAATTGTAATTATATAAATTATTTTAAAAGGAAATACGTTATGAGCGCAGACCCATTTTTAGGCGAAGTGGAGATTTTTGCAGGAAATTTTGCCCCTAGAGGTTGGGCTATATGTGCAGGACAGCTATTGAGTATTGCTCAAAATACCGCCCTTTTTTCACTTGTTGGTACTACTTATGGTGGTGACGGCCGTTCGTCAATGGGGTTACCAGATATCAGAGGACGTACACCGATAGGTGTTGGTAGTGGGGCTGGCTTGTCCAGTCGTAGGTGGGGCCAGCGTGGCGGAAGTGAACTTAGTAATATTACATCTAATAATTTGCCACCGATGCAAAGTACGATTGCATTGCCAAGTTTTGCACAGTCAGTTTCTGTCAGTATTCCTGGGCAGACGATAAGTGGAGTAACGGGATCTGCAAACATTGCAACAACACAAGATGCTAATAGTGGAGAACCAACAGCAGGTGCAGTACTTGCTACGGTTGTTG
>PIVQ01000254.1 GCA_003354055.1 Desulfobacteraceae bacterium
AATATCAGTCATGATTTAGAGAATATTCAAAGGACATTTGAGGACAGTATCGCCATTGATGTCTGGCAACTGCATGAACAATCGTTGCTTTCAACCATTGACGGAATGCTGAAGATACCTGTCATTGTCGGTGTGAAAATTCAAAATACCGAAGGTATGCCCATTGCCGTAAGTGGAATGATAGCTCAAGGAGATGATGCAGGGGATGCCGGTCAACATGTCAATCTTTTTGGTCTTGATCCGGAAGAAGTGTTGATAGATGAGAGGTACAAGCTTGATATTTTCAGTCACAAATTCCCTCTGGTATACCACTGGGAAAATCAAACGAAACAATTGGGTCAGGTGACCATCTATTCCAATACCTCTGTGATTATCCGGAGGGTGAAATTGGGTTTTTTGTTACTGTTGATTAACGCTTTGTTGAAGACCACAGCATTGTGGGTCATATTTTTAATATTTGCTACGGTTCTATTGCGAAAACCGCTTGCAGCTTTGACAGACGCCACAGGAAAAATAAGTTTAGATAATCTGGACTCCTTTAAGGTTAAAATCAGCACAAAAGATCAAAATGAACTCACCGTACTTGAAAACTCATTTAACACAATGATTAGTAACCTTCGAAAGTCTTCGCTGATGCAAAAAAAAGCTGAAAAAGATCTCAAAGAGAGTGAAGAACACTATCGTGCAATCGCCGATAACATTGGTGATAGTATTATGAGATATGACAGGGAGTTTCGACATGTATACGCCAACAGGAACGCACTTGAGGTTACCGGGTTGCCCAAGGAGCAGTATATCGGAAAAACCCATAGAGAAATGGGATTTCCCGAGCCTCTGTGTGCATTATGGGAAAACAACATTAAAAAAGTTTTTCAAAAGGGAAAACAACAAAGTGTTGAGTTTGATGTTGAACTCGAAAGAGGACTAATGACGTTTGAACTTCAGCTAAACCCGGAGTTTGCACCAGATGGAAGTGTTCAAACCGTAATTGGCATATCACGCGATATCTCAGAGCGTAAGAGATTTGAAAATGAAAGGTATCAACTTGAAACTCAACTGCAGCAGGCTCAAAAAATGGAGGCCATTGGTACACTGTCCGGCGGCATTGCCCATGACTTCAACAATATTTTATGTCCTATCTTAGGGTTCGCGGAATTAATGGAAGAGGATATTTCAAAAGAAAATCCCCATCATGAAAATGTAACGGAAATCGTGGCAGGTGCAAAACGGGCAAAAGATCTTGTACATCAGATTTTGGCATTCAGCCGCCAGGGGGATATAAAGTCCAAGCCGTTAAGGCCTCATTTGATTGTAAAAGAAGTCTCAAAATTGATCAGATCTTCGATCCCGGCAACAATTGAAATCAAACAGTCCATAAGTCCTACGTGTCACTCAATCCTTGCTGATCCAACCCAGGTACACCAGGTTGTCATGAACTTAATGACAAATGCATATCATGCGATGCAGGATTCCTATGGATTCCTTTATGTAACCTTAGAAAATATTGATATCAATGACATAAATAACGGCTTGCCTGAACTTGGCACAGGTTCTTTTGTCATGCTGTCTATTGAAGATACCGGAATCGGTATGAGCGAAGATGTACTCAATCAGATCTTTGAACCCTACTTTACAACAAAATCCAAAGACAGGGGCACAGGGCTTGGGTTATCCGTAGTTCACGGTATTGTTAAAAGTTACGGCGGAACAATTAAGGTTCAGAGTATACCCGGAAAAGGAACCCGATTTGATGTCTATTTCCCCGCTTGCCAAGAATCGGTCAGACCGGATGATATTGAGGCGTTAACGTCTTCTCCCGGAGGAGATGAACGAATACTATTGGTGGATGATGAAGCATCTATTCTCAAACTTGAAAAACATATCCTGACAAGGCTTGGTTATCAGGTTGAAATTTGTGAAAAAAGCAGTGATGCACTTGAAATTTTTAAAGCTGATCCCCTTTCATTTGATCTGGTGGTAACCGATATGACAATGCCCCACATGACAGGGGATGTCCTCATTCAGGAAATGATGAAAATCCGCCCTGAAATTCCCGCTGTAATTTGTACCGGATTCAGTGAGAAAATTTCTGAGAAAAGGGTGGGCGATATTGGGATTAAAACGTTGCTCAAGAAGCCAATTATGGCAGCTGAGTTATCTAATAAAATACGCAATGTATTGGATTCCATAAAAACGACGGCATAGGGGAGGTGACATTGAACGATATTATTTATCAAGGTCCGGCTGAGCGAACGAAATTACCTGAGTTGTTGGAAGGATATTTATTTGGGATGGGAGAGGTGTGCAACACCCTTTTCGGGAAAAAAGGAGAAGAGGCAATGTATCTTGCCGTTGGATCCTACTTCTTGAGCCATCTAAGCGAAAAAATGGGGATTGAGATAGATCATCCAAACCCCTGGCAACGGTATTGTCAACTTATCGAATTATTCACAAAGCACGGATTCTACTCTTATGTGGAATTAAAAGAACTTGGCGAAAATTCTTACTGGATGCTTGAAAAAGATCAATATGCAGGGCAGATCTGGGAGGATAATAAATCCTGGGAAAGAGGATCTGCACCCTGTCCTTTGTGGACACTGATCTTGGCTTCGCTGGCCGAAATAAGTTATGTTATCGTTCTTGATCATGTCGCCTATGATCACGACGCCAAAGGTTTTGAAAGTACGTTTCATTTTGATAAGCAAGAGCAGGAGGCTGGTGATTTACTATCCCTCACCCGGAAAAAAATCCTCGCCTCCATGATTACTTTTTGTTCACAGTGTAAAAAAATTAAGCATAGCGATAGTGAGTGGATTGAGGGCGATGTGTTCCTTAATAAAGTGCACGGAGTTGAAATAAGTCATGGATATTGCCCCGACTGTTATGAAGAGGTGATAAAAAAAATAGATGATGATAATTAGAAATCTTGATAAGAAAAAGCCTCTTTTAGGAGGGGTTTAAAGCGTGAGTTCCCATTTCTCCTCATTCAATACTTTGCCCCAGACATGGCTTTCCTTGGTTTCAGCCAGGGTAAATCCGGCATCGGAGTACAGGCTACGGGCGGCATGGAGATAATCAATGGTCCAAAGAATGACGTTTGAATATCCTTTTTGTCTTACGAAAATCAGGGCCTCCTCTATCAGTTTTTTGGCAATTCCTTTCCGGCGGGCACTGGGGTCGACAATAAGCCATCTTAATTGGGCTGTATTGTCGTGAGCGTGGACAATAGCCACGGAACCGACAATGGTGCCGTTTATTTCAGCAATCCATAGATGTTCTCTTGCCGGGTTGAAGTTTTCGATAAATTTGCCCATCCCATTGGCCACATATGCGTCAAATAGTTCGTTAAATCCGTATTCCTGGGCGTAAAGCACCCCGTGGCGGTGAATGATATAACCGATATCCCCGGGTCTGTGGGAGCGGATGGAATAATAGCCGGATTCCTTTTGCTCGCGTGTCAGAATTGTTTCTATGGTTTCCATGGATGCCACAAGCCCGGTCTTTTCTTCCCGGGACAAATCCTGGACAAGGGTGATAATCTGATTGTTGGACATCTCTCTGAGCCGGGAGTATGTTTTTTTCCCCTTTTGGGTCAGGGACAGGAGGTATTTTCTTGAATCATCCGGATCAGGGGTTTTTGTCAGCAGTTTGTCCTGCTCAAATTTTTTAAGAATTTTACTCAGATAGGTGGGATCAAGATCAAGATTTGCCCCAAGATCCTTGGCATGGATATCCGGGTATCTGTTGAGTTCAAAAAGCACCCGGGCCTGGATCAGCGAGTACTCGCTTTCAAGAAACCGTTTTTTGATTAATCCGATGGTCTGGGTGTAAAATCGGTTGAACCCGCGTATTTTTTCTATGTATTCAGAACTCATTTTATAAGCCTCCGCAGTGTTTATTTCTATGGTTTGAGAACGCTTAATTATCTGAATACGAAATTTAGTTGAATCTGTCAATCAAATACTTGCCAAATTCAACTATTGTGAGAGAACCGGCGGATCAGGCCGACTTTAGTGCATTATGGGTCAACGATTTTAAGCATGAGGCGGACAATATCCGGAATTTCCGGTTTATCCGCCTCCAGAAGGGTTTGAAGGATGAAGCCGTCCACAACCGCCACCAGGAATCTTGACTTGGCGCCTACATCTTCTCTTGGACCGGGCATTTTATCGTAGGCCTCATCCACCATGGCAAACCATTGGGCGTAGGTGTCCCGGAACCGTGATTTAAGGTCGTCATTGCCTGAGATAGCCTCTCTGACCAGATAAAGATGGACACGGCTCCTGGCCTCCGAGGTGAGGATGGTGGTGAAAAAGGCGGTGAGCAGGCCTTCCCAGGTCAGTCCCCCGGTTTCATCAATCATGTCAAACAGGGCCGTCGTGATCTCTTCCATATGCTGGTCTGCAATATCAAAGATCAACTCATTCTTGCTGGCATAATAGTAGTACAGGGTGCCCTTACTAAGTCCCGAGGCCTTGGAAATTTTGGCAAGACTGGTCTTGTCTACACCCTTTTCCCCTATCATGGCACGGGCTACATTCAGGATTTTACGGCGGTTGTCCTCCCCTGTGCCTTTTGCTGTTTTTGCCATTGCGTCAGGCTTTCACGCTTGCAGGTTTTTTTGCACTCTGCCTGGGTCCCATTGTAATGGCATCGACAGGGCAATCCTGAAGGCAGAAACCACAGGCAATACAGCCGGTTTCATTTTCAAGAAAGGGAAATTTATGGGTGGATCCCACCTTTTGAAGAACCTGGGACAATGCTCCGGTGGGGCAGGTTTCAATGCATATGTTGCAGGACATGCATGTGGACATGTCAAACCAGGGCCGTTCCCACTCTTTTTTGGGGATCCGTTTCAGGACCAGCCCGAAATTATCAGTAACCGCTTCGGACGGGCATACCCTGCCGCAGGCCCCGCATTCGATGCAGGCGGCTTCGTTAATAAGATGAAGTTCTTTTTTTTCTCCGGTGATGGCCTGTGAGGGGCAGATCTTCGAACAGACCCGGCATCCGATGCAGTCTTGTGTAATGGTAAGTGCCATTGAATTTATCTCCTTGATCTTTCTTAGGAATCGTTACAAAATAACTTGATCTAAATACCCTGAAGGGCAGAAACTTGTTTCCAAAACCCCTTAAATGGGTATTTTTTATAAAAACCCCTACTGGGTATTTTGAAAACAAAAGATCAAGTAATTTTGGAGCCGATCCTTAAGGCTTGGTTCCGGCAATGGATGCCACGCGGTTGATGGTGTCGTCGGAGGGAATGCCTGTATCCCGGTCCCAGCCGAATAATTCCCAATAATCCTGCATCATGGTATCCACATCCACGGTCCTCCCTTTATTGGCCCCGTGGGTCTGGGGCGGGGTACCTAAGAGTCGGTCCGGTACCCGGCTGCTTTTGGGTGCAAGTCCGTGTTTGATGTTAAAGGCCTGTTTGAGCACCTGGATGTTTGTTCCTTTTTCCATATACTCTTCAGGGGTGAACTGCCAGCCGGTTGCAGCATTGAGCCAGTCAAAGATACGGATCCTTTTGGTCCCTAAAAATCCGCCGAACAGACAGGCGCCGGCCCCGTTCATCACGTTCATGAATTCCGAATTGGCCTTACCCATCCGGGCATGATCGATATTTTCCTTATACTTGCTGGATTTCCAATAGGCCGGTCCGATTTTGGGGACATCTTTTACTTTTTTCCAGAGCTGATACATTTCATAGTAGAGCCCTGCGCCGTTAGTATGACGGCCCGGTGCCGGATCCACGCTGTAGTGGAGGGCAAAACCGGGATCGTTTCTGGAATCGTGCATGGCCGGTTCCTGGCCGCCGCAGTGTATGGCAATCTCTTCGGCTTCTTTGCCCAGGTGCCCTGCCGCCGCCTTAACCCCGTCAGCGAGGATATCGCCGATGCCGTCCCGCTCAACCATTTTTTCCACCAGGAATTCAATAGCCTTGGGATCTCCCCATTTCAGGGTCTGTCCGCCGGTATCCTTTGTGGTGATAATGCCCTTTTCATAACATTCCATGGCAAAGGCCACCACATGGCCGGCTGAAATACTATCCATACCGGCCCGGTTCAGCAGTTCATTCAGATAAAAGATGGAATCGGTATCTTTATTCATGACAAAACCGCCCAAGGAGAGCACGGTTTCATACTCAGGCTTATGGGTTTCGGAAAATTTACCTTTGGTCTTGCAGATCCCGCCGCAGCCTAAGGGGCATGAGTAGCAGTGGAATTTTTCCGTTTCCGTTTTGACGTAGGCATCCGGGTTTGAAGAGATGGATTTCGAAAAGCCCCAGTCAGAACTGGTTCCGTTCCAGTTTTTAATCGGGGAATCTCCCATCTCAACGGACATCTGGTTCATGGATACCGTGCCCCATTTCCGCAGCAGAATTTTATAGAGCAGGCCGTCCTGGGTGGCCACAAAGGGCATGATTCTCATCAGTGCACCAACGGGGCCCGTAAGCCAGCCTGGCACAAACGGCGGCTGGAACTGGACCCACTTATTGCAGATTTGGCTTAGTTCCTTCATCTCTTCCCGGTTGTGGACCGGGATTCGTTTTTTTCCGGCAAGTACTAAAGCTTTAAGGTTTTTAGCTCCCATGACAGCACCAAGACCAGATCTTGCCGCCATCCGTCCCTTGTCCGTGGATACCCCGGAGATCAGGGACCGTTTTTCACCGGCCTGACCGATACAGGCCACCTTGGCATTTGAATGAGTCTCTTTTAACAGTTCTTCAGCTTCCACCGCATCTTTGCCCCAGACCGCGTCCGCACTCCGAAGCTCAGCTCCTTTGTCATCCACATAAAGGTAGACCGGTGCAGGGCTGATCCCTTTAAAAAAGATGCCGTCCACCCCGCACCGCTTGATGGCCGGGGAAAAGGATCCACCGCAATTGGCCTCGCCCCAGCCCCCTGTCAGGGGGGACAATGCCGTCACCATCCAACGGCCTGTGAACAAAGAACCTGTTCCGGTGAGCAATCCCGACACAAAGCCCATGATATTGTCGGGCCCAAGGGGATCTGCTCCTGCGGGAATTCGACTGTAAAGCACGTGGGCAGCCAGGCCCATACCGGATAAGAATGATTCATATACCTTGGGTGAAATATCTTCAATTTCAACGGTGCCGGCAGTCAGATCCACCATCATGATCCTGCCCATATACCCTTTTGATGTCATTTGTTACTCCTTGGCATGTTTTAACTTCTCTTAGGATTTAACCTTTTTTGATTCTGGTCAGATCCAGGGGGACCCCTTCCCAGGCAGCCTCGGCCACCATGAGAAAATCCTCATAATCCATGTCTTCCGGATTGTAGAAGATGACGCCGTCGCCCAGGGCGGTCTTTGCAATGTCAGTAAGTTTGGGCCGGGGTACCATGGGATTGTCCTCATGGTCTTTTAAATCCTTCAGGCAGGTTGCATGGCGGCCATCGGTGGCCTTGTTCAACTCCTGGTTGAATTGGCGTATCCAGTCGATCACTGCGGAGGCCCGTTTGTCTTCGGGTGTTGAAATATAGGCCTCGGGTCCTGCCAGCGGCAGCAGAAGATCGGCAACTCTGTCCTCAACCTTATGAAGGTTGTACTCAAGGCCGTAGGGCAGCAGAATAGACATGCAGGTGCCGTGGGGCACATGGCAGACAGACCCTATGGAATGCCCGATGGCATGGACCATGCCCACCGTGGCGTTGGAAAAAGCGATCCCTGCCATGGTGGCTGCTGTGGCCAGTGCCAGGCGGCCTTCCTGATCCGAGGGGTTTTTGATCACAGACAAAAGATTTTGGCTGATCAGGGCCATGGCCTCATGGGCATGGGCATCGCTCACTGGATTCTTGGACAGCATTATGGTTGATTCAACCGCGTGGGCCATGGCATCCATGGCCGTAGCTGCCGTGATATGGGGGGGCAGGGTGAGGGTCATCCTGGGATCCACCACTGCGGCATCCGGCAGCAGAAAATAGGAAGAGAAAAGCATTTTTCGATTGTTGTCATGGTCTGCAATCACCGCCACAGAAGTGACTTCGGATCCGGTACCTGCCGTGGTAGGGATGGCGATCAATGGCCGTAACTGTCTTTTCAAGGTGCCTGCCCCGGTAAATTCCATAAGATCGTTTGAATTTTCAGATACCAGGATATTGATACCCTTGGCTGTATCCAGAACAGAGCCCCCGCCAACGGCAATAATTGAATCGCAGCCTTTTTCTCTGTAAACCCCTGCCAGACGGTTGACCACGTTGAGGTCGGAATCCGGCGGTACATCATCTTCAACGGCAGGCAGGATAAGCTTATCGTCCAGGGCTTTTGTCACCACATCCACAAGACCTGCGGCCATGACGCCTTTGTCTGTGAGTATCATCGGGGATTTTGCCCCCATGGAAGCCAGCAGGGCCGGGACCTGTTCCAGGCTGTTGTGCCCTGCCACGATGTTGACCCGGCAGCAGAATTCATAATAATCAGGTGTATACATGGTGTCTCCTTTAGCTAACAGGCCGGCCGTCGCAGGCATGGGTTAAAACACGGTTAAGGGCCTCAGGGGTAATGCCGGTTATGGTGTCTTTTTCAATTATATCCCGGCCAAGTGTTTCAAGTGCGGAAAGGTTCCATCCGGCTTCAGTCAGGGTCCTTGGCATCCTGCCGCCTGAAGCCGCATGGAGGTCATTGACCAGATCCCGCAGGGTCTGGATCGCAGTCCGGGCCTGTTGGGGGCCGGGTACTGAACTGAACCTGTCCTGTCCTGCCAGAGGCAGGAGAAGGGGGCCGAAATCGGCTAATGCCATGGATTCCAGGATCGCGGGCAGTACAATTGCCATGATCTGTCCTTGTGATATACGGCTGCCGGCGGCCATTTTCCGGCCCAGGGTCAGGCTGAGCAGGGGGTGGTAGTTGGACATGAGATAGCCGCTGATAACACCGGCCTGAACCAGGTCTGCCTGCCATGCTTTTTCTTCTTTTGTCATTTTATCAAGGGTGTTCCCGGTATCAAGATCTGATGACCGAACAAGGGCGGTCAGAGCGTTTACCGCCAATTTGATAAGGGTGGATGCATAGGCCCTGGCCGGCGGGTTTTGGGACAGTCCATGAACTTCACATCCGATGGCCAGACAGGTAAGTCCGCAATCCAGCATGGTTTCCCGGTTGTCGGGAATAATCATCTTTGCATCGATGACAGCCGCATTCGGTGCCAGAAATGGAGAGGTAAAGGTAATCTTGTTGAACACCGTTGTTTCGGCAGTCGCCGTTCCCGTGTCCACACCTGTGGGGATATAGATCAGAGGATTCAGAGGCGCTGTAATGTCCGCCCCTTTCAG
>PIVQ01000255.1 GCA_003354055.1 Desulfobacteraceae bacterium
CTTAGGAATCGTTACAAAATAACTTGATCTAAATACCCTGAAGGGCAGAAACTTGTTTCCAAAACCCCTTAAAAACTGCTTAAAGCGGCGGGTATTTTGAAAACAAAAGATCAAGTAATTTGGGAGCCGATCCTTAACCGAATACAATTTTATAAACATCTTTATATTTTTTAGCAAAGTGGAACTTTATTCCTTCTTTAATGTGATCCGGCAGTTTCTTAAATTCACTTGAACATCCGTCAGGCAGGATAATCTCATTGATCCCGGTTCTCCGGGCAGCAATAATCTTTTCCTTGATTCCTCCTACGGGCAGCACTTCACCGGTCAGCGTAATTTCACCGGTCATGGCCAGGGGACGGTCAATGGATCTGCCTGTGGCCAGGGATACCAGGGCTGTGGTAATGGTGACACCCGCACTGGGGCCATCCTTGGGTGTTGCCCCTTCAGGCACATGAAGATGAAGAAAACTGGAATCAAAATAATCTTCTTCCACCCCATAGGCCTTTGCATTGGCACGGACATGGGAATGGGCGATAGTCGCTGATTCCTGCATTACCTCTCCGAGTTTGCCGGTAAGCTTGAACCCGGGTGTTTTCCCATGCACACGCAAAGCCTCAATGGAAAGGGTAGCCCCGCCCATCTGGGTCCAGGCAAGACCTGTGACAATCCCCACCCCTTTCATCTGTTTCTCAGGCTTAAATATGGGCGGTCCCAACAGATCTTCCAGGGATTTTATATTAATCCTCACCTTCGTCAATTTTTCTTTTAAGATCCGTACGATACTTTTCCGGATAATCTTGTTGAGCAGCTTCTCAAGATTTCTCACTCCGGCTTCCCGTGCATATCCTTCGATCAGATGACGAATCGTCGGATCGGTAATGGTAATGGTTGCGGCATTGAGCTTGTTCCGTTTCAGCAGTCTTGGCCAGAGATGTTTTCTGGCGATCTCCAGTTTTTCAGCCGTGATGTATCCGGACAAATTGATTCTGTCCATCCGGTCCAGCAGGGGTCCGGGGATAGTGTCCAGGGTATTGGCCGTACAGATAAACAAAACCTTGGACAAATCGATTCTCAGATCCATGTAATGGTCCAGAAATTCAGAATTCTGTTCCGGATCCAGCACTTCCAGAAGGGCGGATGCCGGATCACCCTGGTAGGAGGCACCGATCTTATCCACCTCATCCAGCATGATCACGGGATTGGCAACTTGTGTATCTTTCAGGGCCTGAACCATCTTGCCGGGTAAGGCGCCTACATAGGTTCTTCGATGGCCCTTGATTTCAGCCTCATCGCGCATGCCTCCCAGAGAGAAGCGGTAGAACTTTCTGCCCAGGGCTTCGGCAATGGACTTGCCGATGGAGGTTTTTCCCACCCCCGGAGGGCCGACAAACAGAATAATGGATCCTGAGATATCCTTTTTATAAACCCCTGCGGCAAAGAACTCTATGATCCGTTCCTTTACATCGGAAAGGCCGGCATGGTCACGGTCCAATACCACTTCGGCCCGTTCTATATCAATATTGTCTTCGGAATGAACACCCCAGGGAAAGGAGGTAACCCAGTCCAGGTAATTTCGTGTTACCCCGTATTCGGAAGATCCTGTTTCCAGAACAGACAATTTTTCAATTTCCTCTTCAAACCGTTTGACCACATGGTCGGGCGGATTGAGTTTGACAAATTTTTCTTCAAACTTGTCCACATCAGATGTTTTATCATCCTTCTGCATGCCCAGTTCTTTCTGGATGGCTTTGAGCTGCTCCTTGAGAAAGAACTTGCGTTTGTTGCCATCCACCTGGGTATTGATATCCTTCCGAATCTTGCTCTGGAGCTTGGCAATCTCAATCTCCTTTTGCAGGAGCATCATTACCTTTTTCATCCGGGCAATGACGGATTTTGTTTCCAGAATATCCTGAAGGTCGCCTCCGTTGGCAGTGGTGATGCCTGCGGCAAAATCTGTCAAAGGCGACGGCTGATCCGGTGAAAACCGGCCCAGGTATTGTTTGAGGTCTTCTGAGTACAGAGGATTCAGGGACATGAGCTGCTTGATGGATGAAATGATGGAAATGGCATAGGCCTTTAGTTCATCCTCATTTTCCCGGGTGGGTTTGAAATATTCCACCTGAACCACAAAAGGCGGCTTATCCGAAAGAAACTTCTTGATTTTGAACCGCTCAAGGCCCTGGGCGATAAACTGTAGGTTACCTTCCACATCCATAATATTGAGCATCCGCACCACACACCCCACCTCGGGAAAGTCTTCCTTATAGACATACTTTCCTTTGACCTCTTTGAGGTAGGAAAGGCCCAGCAGGTTCTGGGATTCTTTAGTGGCTTTGACCAGGGTGTCTTCCCATCTCTTTTTAGAGACAATCAGGGGTTGAACCTGGGCCGGCAGATGGGGACGGCCGGTAATAGGAACCAGGTAAAGGATATCGGGTTTTGTACGCTGGGTGATCAGCCCGCCTTTATTATTTTCGTCATCTTCGATCACGATTTCAGGTGTAATGGGTTTGGTCTCATCGCTCATGGGGTCACCTCAAAATATCATGTTCCGGTTATTGCTGAAAATTCGACGGTATCCTTAACTTCATATACTATAATCAAATAATTTAACC
Source organism: Desulfobacteraceae bacterium (assembly GCA_003354055.1). The sequence goes on from PIVQ01000255.1 coordinate 2,616, forward strand.
TGACAATACCTAAACTGATTTTAACTATAACTTAAGATTCTTACCTACCTTAATAGACAGCAAAATCCATACCACTCCAAAGCTATTCAGCTTTAAAACGGTATGGATTTTTAAACGGCTTAATCAAACGGTGGAATTTATTTATGAATAAATTTCTTATCCTGCCCGCAACATGCCTTTTCCGAAGGGGAGCATCCGCAACTGCTTCCGCAGCCGCACTCTCCCTCTCCTTTATACATTTTAACAAAACTTCTGATGCAGAAGGCCAGAGCTGCCGCCACAATTACTCCCACAAGTAGATTTTCCATTATCGTATCCTCCTACCCTGATTTATAATTCATTTTATAACCGACTATTATAAAATGACGGATCCCACCTGGTATACGGCAACGGAAAGGCCAAATGCCAGGATGGTGTTAAAGCCCACGGAGAACCCTGCCCATTTCCAGGAACCGGTTTCCCTGGCTATACAGACCACGGTCACAAAGCACGGGGCGTAAAATATGGTGAATATCATCAGGGAAAAGGCAGTCAAAGGTCCCCAGCCAGGCGCAGACTTAAGCTGCTGTGCAAGGGAGGTATTTTCTTCGGGATCCACCTCTCCTAAAGAGTATGCCGTACCCAGGGTAGAGACCACAACCTCTTTGGCAGCAAACCCGCCCACCAGGGCAATATTGGTCCGCCAGTCAAACCCTGCGAACTTTGAGACACCTTCCAGGGCCACACCGATGCGGCCGGCTGCAGAATTTTTCAATCCGGCCTGGGCCTCCTGTCCGTCAATAGCAGCAAGGGATTCTTTGACGGCCAGGGCCTGGGCAGACAATCCTTGCCCCCCCTCTGTCGCCTCAATTTCAGCCAGAACTACAGAGGACACATTTTCTGTCACAGCGGACCGTTCTGCCTCAAATTGAGTCAAAGTTGTATCATCCAGTCCGGGAAAGGTCATCATTGCCCAAAGCAGAATGGAAATACCCAAGATAACGGTACCGGCCTTTTTCATATACTGCCAGGTCCGCTCCCAGGTGTGAATGAGCAGGCCTTTAAGGGTTGGCAGACGGTAAGGTGGCAATTCCATAACAAAGGGAGTGGCCTCGCCTTTGATCACGGTTGACCGCAGCAACCTTGCCACCAACAGTGCGCCGGTCCATGAAATAAGGGTAAGAAGCAACATAATCCCGGCCTTGTTGTCGGCAAAAAATGCTGCGACCAGAAGGGCATATACCGGCAGCTTGGCCCCGCAGTTCATAAAGGGAACCGTCAGCAATGTAGCCAGTCTTTCTTTGGGGGATTTCAGGGTTCTGGTCGCCATGACACCGGGTACGGCACAACCGCCGGCAATACCGCCGGACACAATAAAGGCCATGACCGAACTGCCGTGAAGACCGAACATTCTGAAAACCCTATCCAGCATAAAGGCCATTCTTGCCAGATACCCTGTATCTTCCAGAAAAGAGATCCCCAGAAACATGAACATAATCAGGGGGACAAATCCAAGTACCCCGCCGACCCCGTCAATGATACCCGATATAATGAGGGATTTCAGCAAGCCGTCGGGAAGTGCTGCCTCAGCCATACCGCCAATCCATCCGAACAGACTCTCAAACCATTCCGTGGGAAGGGCGCTGTAGGTAAAGGTAAAATTATACAATCCCATGAGGACTGCTACCATGATCACAGGGCCGAAGAAACGGTTGGTAAGGACCTTATCAATCTGGTCGGACTGCTGGAGCCGGTTCCGATCCTGGGCATAACGGACCACATTCTGTTTGAGAACCGCATTGATGAATCCGTAACGCTGGTCTGCAATCAACCCTTCAGGATGGGCATCCAGGGTGGCAGACAGATGGCTGGACAGACGCTGGGTAATACCGGCCAGTTTGGTTGCAACCCCTTTGTTTTCATTGTTGCCGAGTTCTATAATCTGTTTGTCGTTCTCAAGATACTTAAGGGCCACCCACCGGGCAGGATAATTCCGGGTCAGAAAACCGGCCTTGGATATAATGGCCTCCATTTCATCCAGGGCAGTGTCAATATCCGCCCCATAGGAAATTTTCAGGGGTGCAGGTGACTTGTCCACTCGATTCGCCACAGCGGCGAGCAATTCTTTCTTACCCTTGCCTGTCCTGGCAACGGTGGGTACCACGGGCACTCCCAACAGCTGGGACAACTTATCAATATCAATTTCAACCCCCCGTTTCTTGGCCACATCCATCATGTTCAGGGCCACACAGACCGGAATTCCCATCTCCATGAACTGAACCGAAAGATAGAGGTTACGCTCCAGGTTGGAGGCATCCACAATGTTGACGATCATGGCGGGTTTTTCATTGACCAGAAAATCCCTGGCCACGACTTCTTCAAGGGAATAAGCCGTTAAAGAATAGGTACCGGGAAGGTCCACCACCTCAAAGGTGCCGACATCCGTGATGCAGGTGCCCTGTTTTTTTTCAACGGTGACCCCGGGGTAATTGCCCACATGCTGGCGCGCACCGGTAAGTTCATTAAAAAGGGTGGTTTTACCGGAGTTGGGATTACCGGCCAGTGCGATTGCTGTGCTCATATTAATCTACCTCTACTTGAATATGGTCAGCTTCATTGTTGCGAAGCGTTAATGTAAATCCCATAATCCGCAGGGATACCGGATCGTACAAAGGTGCTTTTCCCTGGATCTTGACTTCCTTTCCGGGCACCAGTCCCATATCCCGGAGCCGTCGGCCAAGCTCTCCTGCAGCTTTGACCGAAGCAATAACACCGCTCTGGCCTACCTTCATATCTCTTAAGTTGATCTTCACCACGGATTTCCTCTTCTGTTTCATTAGAAACATATTGTATGCGTTAAGTTTCGAAGTTTTATATACCTAACTTTTACATCAGTCAACGATTTTTTTCAACCAGATAGAAAAATAACCATTTGACTTACTATTTAATCAAGTATAAAAAACATCTATATTAATAATGGAGATTAGTGATGACAAAAAAACTTGCCCTTTCCGAAAGCCTTGAAGACTACCTTGAAACCATATTGGAACTCCAGACCACCAATACGGTTGCCCGGTCCAAGGATATTGCTGAAAAACTGGATATCAAACGCGGCTCTGTCACCGGGATGCTCAAGAAACTGGCTGCCCAGGAACTGATCAACTACGAACCATACGGATACGTCACCCTCACCCCAAAAGGCGAAAAAATCGCCAAAGAGATTGAAGGCCGCCATATTGTATTCAAAGATTTTTTATTCAAACATATAGGTGTGGATGAAGAAACGGCAGACGCAACCGCCTGCCGTATGGAACATGCCATGACTGCTGCAACCTTTAAAAAATTCAAGGCCTTTATTGTAGGATTGGACGCCTAAGGCGAACGACTGAATATTAATTTACCCCGAGTTGTCAGGCCCGGGGTAAATTATTTATAGTTTTTCCCCATCTGCCTTGAAGCGGATGGACGCTGCCAGAGCCACCACCAGGATAGAGCCGATATTATGGGTGACGGCCCCCATCACCGGTGTCAACCATCCCAAAGCCCCTGCCCCCACGGCAAGAAAATTAATCAAAAAACTCAACGATATATTAATTTTTATTATCCGTGCCATGGTTTTACTCAGCCGTATCAAAAAGGGCAATTGAGACAAGGTATCGTTCATCAATACGATATCAGCGGTTTCCAATGCCACATCAGCCCCTTTAAACCCCATGGCAATACCGGTATCAGCCGCCTTCAGAGCCGGTGCATCATTGACCCCGTCTCCCACATAAACCATATTTTCTTTACCCATTTGGGCCAGTCGATCCAGCTTATCTCCGGGATGCTGGCCTGCAAACCAGGTGGTAATACCTACGGATTTTGCGATCTTTTCCACAGGTGCTTCCCTGTCTCCGGATATCATGGCTACCTTCTGGATCCCTGCGGCAGCAATCGCCCGGATGCTGTCAGCAGCCTCCGGTCTGGGACGGTCTTCCAGACAGATGATGCCGGCCTTTTGTCCGTCGATAAGGACGTCCACTGTTGTGTATCCAAAATCCGACTGACCATCACTGGTTTCAATATCCACCTGCCGGCCATTCACACGGCCGTTTATGCCCACACCCGGCAAAGAGTGAATATCATCTGCCTCATGAATGGGTAGTCCGTCGGCCACAGCCTTTTCAACAATGGCAACGGCAAGTGGGTGCAGGCTTTTGTTCTCGACTGCTGCAGCAACTTCCAGAAGGTCTGCCTTATCAAAACCGTCAGACGGTATGATATCCGCCACAACCGGATGCCCCGTGGTAATGGTACCTGTTTTATCAAAACAGAACACCTTTGCCCGGGCAATGTTTTCCAGGTATTGCCCTCCCTTTACCAGAATACCTGCCCGTGCGGCACGGCCGATAGCCGCCACCGTGGTTACAGGACCTGCCAACAGGAAGGAACATGGGCAACCCACAATAAGCACGGTTATGGCCCGGGTAATATCCCAGGTAATTAAAAAGGTGATTAAAGCGGCACCTAAGATCACCGGGGTAAACCAGGCTGCATAACGGTCTACAATCTTTGTCCCCTGGATTTTTGATTGCTCGGCGGCCTTGACCATGTTTATGATCTTTCCAATGGTGGCATCCTCCCCCACCTTCAGGGTAATAATCCGGATAAATCCTTCGGCAATAACGGTTCCGGCATAGACATTATCTTTGGCTTCCTTTGTAACAGGTACGGGTTCTCCGGTAAGACTGGCCTCCTGGACCGCTGCCCTGCCCTCTATAACTTCTCCGTCCACGGCAATCACCTGGCCCTCACGGATGGGTAATATATCGCCTTCCCGAATCTCGGCCACCGGGACCTCTATCTCTTTCCCACCCCGCTCAACCATGGCGGTCCCAGGGGTAATTTCCAACAGTTTACGGATGGCATCCCTGGCACTGTCGCTCACCGCCTCTTCCACCAGGGCACCAAAGACCATGATGCTTGACACCACTGCCGCCTCAAGGAAGTTGCCGTTAAGAACACAGGCAATAACGGCAATACTGACGAGTTCATCCACATTGATATCACGCGCTGCCATTCCCTTAACCGCTTCAATAATAATGGGAAGACCGTTCACCACAATAGATACCAAAAGAATGAAATCCGTCAGGCTTATTCTGGAAACAAGACGGATATCAACGGATTGAATCATTAATGCCACAGGGATCAGTGAAGCCCCTGCAGCCAGTTTAAAAAAATCATCCGATTTGAAAATTTCCCGGTAGACATTTAATTTAGCATACCTGCCGATCATATAGATATCCCCACCTTTAGTTTGACTATCAAATTATTTGAAGCACAATATAAAATGAGTTACTTTGATTGTCAATAAGTTTGATAATCAAAGTAAATTTAACTTTGTCCGGGGTTCTTACCTGTGGTAGGTTAATCAAACTACGATAGACGTTACCGTTACAACACTGTGGAAAACAAAAGGGTGAACAAAAATGGAAATCCGGCATCTGTCAAAACTCATTGTTGAATTCTTTGAAAAACTCTCGTCCTGGGAAGAATCGGTTGTCAAAGACAGCGGTTTAACCACAGCACAGGCCCATGCCATTGAAATTGTCGGGCATTCCGGCCCCATTAAAATGAAAGACCTGGCTGAAAAGATCGGGGTCACCACCGGCACCCTGACCGTGGCGGTGGACCGTCTTGAAAAAAAAGGGCTGATGAAGCGAAAACCCCATGAGACTGACCGGCGTTCTTATCTCATACAACTTACCCCCGGAGGTGATGATGTGTTTAAAGAACATCATAATTTCCACATCAAGATGACCGAAGAGATCGTTGCCGGCCTCACCCAGAAGGAACAGCAGGACTTTGCCGGGATCATTGAAAAGGTCCTGACCCGTATTTAAATTGCCTTCAGTTTATCAAAATATAAATGGCCACGCCCAGCAGCATCAGGGCAAATATCCCATTTGTACGTCTCTCGTTTTTCCCGTCGGATAACCGTCTGACTGCAATCTCTCCCATATATCCCCAGGCAAAATGGTTGGGGATATTCACCAGAGCCAGGGCAAATGTCAGAATCAACACCTGTGAGAGAACCCCGCCTCCGGGCTCCATGAACTGACTGAACATAAGAATCATCAGAACATGAGCCTTGGGATTCAACACCGTCAGGATCACCCCGTCCTTAAGTCCCATTGACGAAGGGGCTTTTTTCTTAAGGCCGGTTTGAAGCCGCCAGATCTTCCAGGCCAGGTAAACCAAATATCCGCCTCCGGTATATTTGAGCAGGATATATGCCTGCGGCCATGCATTGAAAAGTTCTCCCAGGCCAAGGCCGATCAAAAGGGAACAAAAAACGTAAGTGATGTCAATCCCCACAATAAGCGGAATGGTTTGCTTTACCCCCCACCTTGCACCTGACATTGCCAGGATTAAATTGCCAGGACCCGGCGTACAGACCAATGGAATGGAAAAAGATAAAAATAAAACGATAAACTCCGGTGTAATCATATAAACTCCTTAGGATCGGCTCCAAAATTACTTGACCTTTTGTTTTCAAAATCCCCAGTCTTTTAGGGGGTTTTGGAAACAAGTTTCTGCCCTTCAGGGTATTTAGATCAAGTTATTTTGTAACGATTCCTCATGCAATGTTAGTATCTTACCGAATCTGGGTTTTCAAATCACTATATTCCTGGTAAGGCTAATAGTACAGATACAGAATC
>PIVQ01001886.1 GCA_003354055.1 Desulfobacteraceae bacterium
CGATTGAATCTATTTTTATTAATCCAACTGATATATTAAAAAATACTTTAGTATTATTTAAAGAAAAATTAGATTTATTTTGGGATTCTGATATGGAAGTTGAAGAAGATGAACACTTTATTAATTTATTTATACAAAAAGAATCACCTACATTATTAAATACAATTTCTTGTTTTTTAAGAGATAATGATAAAATTAAATTCACTCATTACAATAAGAAACATCCACTTGATGATTTTATTATTTTACAATTATCACTTTATGATAATAGTGATGATTATATTGAAATATTGAAAGATGCTTTAATTAATATCAATAAGTATATAGAAAATATGCTTACTTTTAATATTTTTAATTAAACTTCTGATTTTAATAATAATTGTTTTGCTTTAAGAATAGTAGCTTTTTTTAATTCTCCTTTTAATTTTTTTTCTTCTAAGTGTTTTGACATAGCTGTATCAATTGTTATGAAGTTATCCTCAATATATTGAATAACTTGATTTTTGATTGCCCATTTTAAAAAGTTTAATTGACCTACTGTTGTTTGAAA
>PIVQ01000997.1 GCA_003354055.1 Desulfobacteraceae bacterium
CTGGAATGGTGGAAACAGGGCAAACTTGATAAAATCGTGGACTATTGCACCCAGGATGTGAGGGTCACCCGCGATATTTATTTATACGGGCGCGATAACGGATTTCTCGTATTCAAAAATAAAGCAGGATATCAGGTAAGGGTTCCTGTGAACTGGACGTGAGTCTGTTTCTGGCTCGAATTGTATTGTCTAAATATATCAGGGTTTTATTTAAAAAAAACGTCATTTTAGTTATAGTTTTGACCTTTTTAAATTGTGGCTTGCGTCTGCATAATATTCCTGATAATATTTGACCTTTTTTATTTGTTGGATAAGTATTAAAGACTTTACAACTTTAACATACATCCGGGAGAAGAAAGATGGGGTATCGCTTATTTATCGTTCTTGGCTGCCTTTTATTATGGGCCGGGATATCATGGGCCCAGGAGGCCGTTTATACAGGGTCTCAGGCATGCAGGGACTGTCATCAGGATCAATATGAAAATTTCATAAAATACTCCAAAAAAGCGGATTCTTTCAAAAGCATAAAAAAAATGGAAAAAAAGCTTACACCTGAAGAGTACCAGGGCTGTTTTGAGTGCCATACCACGGGATACGGACAAAAGGGCGGATTTGTCTCCGAACAACAGACACCTGAGCTGAAAGATACGGGGTGTGAAGTATGTCATGGGCCCGGAAGCCTCCATGTAGAATCCGAAGATCCTGAAGATATAATAACAGAGATGTCCATGGAACACTGCATGACCTGTCACAGCGAAGAACGGGTGAGTGCATTTGATTTTAAACCCCTGCTGTTCGGCGGTGCACACTAACCCAAAAGGTATTCAAGATGAAAACTATATTTTCCCTGATAAACAGCAAATTATGGATAAAGGTGCTGATTCCCATTTCCCTGAGTGTTATTCTGGTCATGGGGGTTTCTCTCTGGTTCAGTATCGTTTCCCAGAGTCGTTTTGGAACAGCCCAGTTGTCAACCCAGAATGAAATTCTGGCAAGAGCTGTGGAAGGCGGTATGTTTGATGCCCTGGCCATCGGGGATAACGATACGGTGAGAACCCAGTTTAAACGTCTCAATGAAAAAGCCAAAAATCTTAAGGTCTATGTATACGATTTTAACAAGGTGGTCTCCTTTTCCACTGACATAGATTCTGTTGGTAAATCCATGGATAATTTTACTAATGCGTCGGGTGTAAAGGATGTGGCCGCTATGCTCGGTTCTGGTAAATCTTCGGATGCCTCTATTGGAATGGAATTGAACGGGGTGGATTTTATCATTAAAAACGATCCTATCCTGAACGAACAAAAATGTTTCCACTGCCATGGATCAAAACGTGAGGTGCTGGGAGGAATATCCGTATTATCCTCTATGACGGACATGCAGGAGGGAATCAAACAGGGTAGAGACAAAAGTATTATGATCTCTTTGGCTGGCCTCTGTCTGATCATCGTTATGGTATGGATGATTTTTCATTTTCTGGTGAATAAAAAAGTGGATCGGGTGGTTGATGCCACTTCACGACTCAGGCAAAAGGATTTTACCCATGAGTACGAGGTAAAACAGGGGGATGAAATCAATCATATCCTTAACCGGATTAATATGGTCACGCAGGAGTTAAGGCAAACCATTAAACATGTTGTGGACAACTCTGTTGTATTGGAAAAATCTTCTCATAAAATGAGTGATATTGCAGATACCCTGAATTCCTCCAGTTCTGAAGCGTCGCAAAATGCCACCAATGTGTCTGCTGCTGCCGAAGAGATGAGTGCCAATAACACGGCCATAGCCTCTGCAATGGATGATGCCACGGAAACCATGAGTACTCTTGCCGCTGCAGTCGATGAAATGAGTGCAACAGTAGGGGAGATTGCTAAAAACTCTTCGGAATCCAAAACAATTATTGATCAGGTGGTGCTCGGTTTTGATGTGATTATTGAGGCCGTGGAGGAACTGGGTGTCCGGGCAGATGATGTGGATGTCGTTACCGATCAAATCCGGTCCATTTCGGAGCAGGTGGCGTTGCTGGCCCTGAATGCAAAAATTGAAGCGGCAAGAGCCGGGGATGCAGGCAAGGGATTTGCCGTGGTTGCACAGGAGATTACCGAACTGGCCTCTGATACCAACCGGTCCACTGTTGAGGCGGATGAAAAGCTTGTGAGAATCAAAACCACGGTCAAGGAACTTATTGGCCAGGTATCCGGGCTTGCAGGCAATGTAAAAGACAGTGACGATGCCATCTCCGGCATTGCCGCCTCAGTGGAAGA
>PIVQ01000256.1 GCA_003354055.1 Desulfobacteraceae bacterium
AATATTCCTAAAACAAATCCCATGGCAGGAAACGTTACGGCCTTCCCAGATACCGTCCCGGCCACCCCCTATATCTTGTGCCAGGTTTTATCCGGAAGAAGAGAGCCCTATGAATACAAGTCATCGTTTTTTAGTGCTGGCGCAGACCAACGACTAATACCATGAAATACTCACGAGCCATTCAATTCCAATTTGACTTTTTTTTTGCATTGGAAGATTTTTTGCGGTATCCTAATTTATCAATAAACTCACCGAAAACTCAATTTAGTATCTGGTATATACATGCATAATTCTCCCCGTGGATTTTCCGAATCCTATTTTTTTGGTTCAGCAAACTTTAAAAATGCCTTACAGATAAGCAAATGATTATGGAAAAAAGAAATAACGTAAAGACAAGATTCAGCCACCTGTTAATAGATATCTTCCGCTATATTTTTCTTTCAGTTTTTGTCTTGTCGATTATAAATGTGAACGCCCATGCTGATAAGCGGGATGTAAGGGTAGGTGTGTATGCCAACAAACCTCTTGTTTACCAGGATGAAAATGGAAACTATAAAGGGCTGAGCATAGACGTGCTCCGCTTTGTTGCATCAAAAGAGAATTGGGAACTTGAGTTTGTTCCCTGCTCTTGGCCCAAGTGTCTGAAGATGATAAAAAATGGTGAAAATGATATCCAGGTAATTATCGCAAAGACTCCGGAAAGGATCAAAATTTACGATTTCACAAACCAAGCTCTCTATTCTCTCTGGGCTCAAATTTTCATACATCCTGATTCCGATATTGAATCCTGGACAGACTTAAAAGGAAAGAACGTTGCTGTTTACAAGGATGATTTGTTCTCCGAGACGTTCAAAAAACTCATTAAAGAATTCAACATAGATTGTTCCCTGCTTAAAGTAGAGGACTATCATGCTATGATTAAGCTAATAAAAGAGAAGAAGGCCGATGCCGGGGTATTTATCCAGACATTTGCTGAACCGTATGCAATCAGGGGCATAGTCAGAAGAACCCCGATCATGTTCAATCCTGTTCCCATATATTATGCATTCCCCAAAGGGAAAGTGCCTGAACTTGTAACTGCAATAGATAGCCACTTAAAGACGCTGAAAGAGGATACAAATTCCATCTACTATCAATCTTTAGACAGAATATTTGAGCAAGAAAAAAGAATAATGATTCCTCCTTTGATAAAATGGATTATGATCGTAGTATTCGCTCTGTTATTACTATTCTTAACTATCAGTGTGATAACTAGAAGACAGGTAGCAGTGAGGACTACTGAGCTTATGTTAAAAACCATTGATCTCGAAAAAGGAATAGGAGAGCGCAAACAGGCGGAAGAGGCGCTGAAAAAGAGTGAAGAAAGATTACAAAGCTTCATGGATTCAGCAACTGATGGTTTTATCCTTTTTGATTCGGAATTAAATCACATTGAAATGAACAAAGCAGCTCTTGAAATAACAGGGCTTAAGAGGGAAGATGTCATAGGCAAAAATCTTATCGATACGGTTCCAGATATTAAAGGGACGGAGCGATATGCTGAGTATAAAAAAGTGATGAAAACATGCGTACCTTTCTATATCCATGATATTACAAACCATCCCCTGACTGGTGATAAGCATATTGAGCTCAAGGCTTTCAAAGTGAACGACGGTCTCGGTATGATTTTTAACGATATCACGAAGGCTAAGCTGGCTGAACAACAAACTAAGTCATCCCTTAAGGAAAAAGAAATCCTCCTGAAGGAGCTTTATCATCGGACAAAAAATAACATGCAGGTAATCATAGCCATGATCAACCTTCAGACAAACAATATCGAAGATGAAAACATTTTGCAGATGTTCAAAGAAACTAAGAATAGAATAATGACGATGGCTCTTGTTCATGAAAAACTCTGTCAGGCAAAGGATCTATCCAGAATTGATTTAAAGGACTATTTTACAGAATTGATCAATCTTTTAGAAAGTAGCTACCAAGAAATATCTTCCGGGATAAGTTTTAAAAAAGAGATGAACAGTGTCCTGGTTTCTTTTGATTCAGCCATTCCATGCGGTCTGATAATTAATGAATTGATCTCAAATGTATTTAAGCATGCCTTTCCGGAAAATCGAAGTGGTGAAATTCAAATCAACCTCAAAATAACGGATGATGAAGAGATTGAGTTTAGTGTAAGTGATAACGGCATCGGTTTGCCCGAGGGATTGGATATTAGAAGTGCGGACACTTTGGGTTTTCAATCTGTTGTATCTTTAGCTGAGCATCAACTTACAGGATCGGTAAAGGTTGTCAAAGATAACGGAGCCCAATTTCATATTACCTTTAAGGAAGGATCTTGCAACGAGAGGGTATAAAGTTGAAACCTATCAAAAAAATCCTGATTGTAGAAGACGATTCGTTTATAGCCCGAGATACAAAAATGAGGGTAGAGAATCTTGGGTATAATGTCTCCGGAATTGTACCCAGCGGAGAGGAAGCCATTGAAAAAGTTGACCTTGCCCCGCCGGATTTGATTTTAATGGATATTAAACTTAAAGGGCAGATTGACGGAGTAGAAGCTGCTAAACAAATTAATACGAAATATAATATCCCCATTGTATATGTGACAGCATTTGCGGATAAGGATTTACTGGAGCGCGTTAAAACAACCGGACCTTATGGATACATTACCAAGCCATTTAAAGAAGCGGAGCTTCATACTGGAATTGAGATAGCCTTATATAAGCATGCAATGGAAATGAAATTGTTGGAGAGTCATGAGCGTCTGAAAGAAAACGAAGAAAAATATCGAGCTCTATTTGAAAGAGAATCTGATGCAATATTCATTTATGATCCTGAAACTACTAATATTCTTGATGTCAATAATGCAACATCAAAAATGTATGGATACAGCCATGATGAATTAATCGGCATGTCATGCTTAAATCTTAGTGCTGAAGTAAAAGAATCCGTTTCGACGATTGATAGAATCCGTAAGGATAATGAAGTAAATATCCCATATCGTCTTCATCGTATGAAAGACGAAACCGTTTTTCCCGTTGATGTTAGTGGTTACGCAATCACATTAAAGGGCAAAAAAGTAATGTATGCTGTTATCAAGGATATCACCAAGCGCAAACAGATAGAAGAAAAGCTTAAAAAAAGCGAAAATAAATTTCGAAATTATGTCGAAACTTCTCAAGATCTCATCTGGGAGTGTGACTCCAAAGGTAGATTTGTTTACCTCAATCCTGCCTGGGAACAAGCCGTTGGCTACAAACTGAATGAAATGCTTGGCAAACCCTTCACTGATTTCACTATTGAAGATGAGATCGAGAGAAATTCAGCAGAATTTGTAAAGCATCTTGAAGGTGGTTTCGTTAAAAGCTTCCCGTCTACATACCTCTCAAAAGATGGATCAAAAGTTTATTTAATCTTTAATGCTATCCCCCTCTTTGATTCTGACAAAAATATTGTTGGCACTCAAGGATCCGCATATGACATCACCGAAAACAAGCGTACAGAAGAAGAAAAACGAATTCTTGAGGCGCAACTTCAACAGGCGCAAAAAACGGAAACTATCGGTACTCTTGCAGGTGGAATTGCCCATGATTTTAATAATATACTCTTCCCCATTGTGGGGTTTGCGGAAATGCTGGAAGAGGATCTGGCCGGAGACAAACGGTTTCAGGAATACATCACAGAAATTCTATCAGGTGCAAAACGGGCCAAGGAACTGGTCAAACAAATCCTCACATTCAGCCGACAGACAAACCAGGAGGTCCTTCCCCTCCAACCCCATCTGATAGTTAATGAGGTAATCAAACTCATCCATTCCACCATTCCGTCGACCATTCAAATCAGGCAGAAAATTGATAAGTCAAGCCACACCATCTTGGCTGATCCCACCCAGATCCATCAGGTTGCAATGAATCTTGCCACCAATGCATTTCATGCCATGGAAGAATCCGGGGGCACCCTGACCATTGTCTTGGAGAACATTGATATTTCAGAGGGAAGCCTGAAGTTTTCATCTTTAGATCCTGGTTCCTATGTTCTTTTCAGTGTTGAAGACACAGGTGCCGGCATGGAGTCCCATATCATGGAAAAAATATTTAACCCCTATTTTACAACAAAACCCAAGGGTAAGGGTACCGGACTTGGGCTTTCCGTGGTTCACGGTATTGTAACAAATTACGGCGGAGATATTTTTGTGAGCAGCACCAGAAATAAAGGAACAACATTCAAAGTCTTAATACCTGCCGTTGAAAATGAACCTGGCACGAACCATGAAAACGCTCCTGCTGACGCCCCAAGGGGAACCGGCAACATCATGCTGGTGGATGATGAACCGCCTATTCTTATGTTAGAGGAAAAGATCCTGAGCCGTCTTGGATATGACACCGACGCTTTCAGCAAAAGTGAAGAGGCCTTGGCCCGGATTCAGTCCCACCCCCATGCCTATGATCTTGTGATCACGGATATGACCATGCCGAAACTGACCGGAGACCGGTTAATCCTGGGTATAAAGAAGGTCAACCCAGATCTGCCTGTTATCCTCTGCACGGGGTTCAGTGGAAAAATTTCTCCTGAAAGCGTTGAGGCCATAGGCGGCCAGGGTTTGCTGTACAAACCTGTGGTCAGAACCGACTTGGCTAGGACGGTCGCCCAGGTGCTCGGAACGGCCAGGGCAAAAAGATGAAGTTTCCATATTAATGGGGATAAGTGCGTAGTCATGGAACAAGGTGGTGGCGGTGTTTCTTTCGTCTTCCGTTTAAAATAACAGAAAATCGAGAAATGGATTCACCAAGTGACACCATCTGTGCAGGATTTTATTTTCAACAGTCAGATCTAAAAGTCTTTAAACTCATCATCCTCATCAAAAGGAATAACATGCTCAGGGCGGACTTCCTTATCAGGGCCGGCCATTTCCCCCCTTCTGGCATTGCTCCGGATTTTTCTGTTCAGCAACCCGGACGGCTTGTTCTCCTGTTGATACTAATTCACAGAAAGTGTATCCCAAGCGCTTTAGGGCCATGCGTAATGAAATAGCATTAATGGCTTCATCTTCTACAATCAAAATTTTCTTTGCCATATCTATACTCTCTTAGGATGGAGTTGTTCATTAAAGTAGATTTGGTACTCAGTTCCTTTATTATTTATAAGATTTATTGTACCACCAAGTTGATGTTCTACCAGAGCCACAATCGTTTGAAATCCCATTGATTCAGCCTCTCTGTAGTCAAACCCTTCGGGCAGACCGACACCATTGTCTTTGAATTTTAAATCTATTCTATCATCCTTCTTTTTAAGATGAATTTTAATTTCTCCTTGTCGATTTCCTGGAAACGCATGTTTAAATACGTTTGATAATAGTTCATTCATGATCAGGCCGCATGGAATAGCTGCATCAATTGTTACCATTGCCGGACTCATATCTGTTTTTATCCTTATCCCTTCAGACATATCTTGGTAGCTGCTTTCTAATAGATTGATCAAGTCTGTGAAATAATCCTTTAAGTCAATCCTGGAAAGGTTTTTTGTCTGATAGAGCTTTTCATGAACAAGGGCCATGGTATTTATTCTATTATTGGTCTCTTTGAACATTCTCAAAATATTTTCATCTTCAATATTTTGGGTCTGCAGGCTGACCATGGACATAACCACCTGCATGTTATTTTTAGTTCGGTGATATAGCTCCCGCAGAAGTACTTCTTTTTCAGTCAAAGACTCTTTGAGCTGTTGTTCAGCTAAAATCTCATTTGTGATATCAGTGACAACAACTACGTTTTTATGTAAATTTCCATCTGCATCAAAAGTGGGATGAGGGGAATTCCTCAACCAGATTTTTTTCCCATCCGGTCGAAGAAATTGAACCTCGTAAGGGGTATCATGCCCTTTTTTTCTTAGGCCGATTTGTTTTTCAACAACTGCTGGACCATCGTTTACTAAATATTGAGCACTTATATCCCTAATATCCCTGTCTATTAGCAGTTCCCTTGTAAGGCCCAAAATCCGGCAGTATTTTTGGTTGACAAAGCTGACTCTGAAATATTGATCAAGTTCTATCAACCCTTCGTTCATTGTTTCCACTAAATTACGATACTTCTCCTCGCTTTTATGCAATGTCTTCTCAGTTTGTATTTGCTCAATGACTCGTCCTAATCTTTCGGCGAGAGCATTAAGCAGACTTCTCTCTTCTGCTAAGAAAGGCCCTTCATCAATTTCGATTTTTTTATGAAAATAGAAAACTTCTATGGTTCCAATTGATTCACCATGTACAATAATGTCCTGGGCCTGATTCCAGGTTGTTTCATGAAAGTTTTCCGTTAAGTATTCTCGCCCCGCCTGTCTGATTCGTGCGCAAGTTATTTCTGGATACTGCCAAGAGGATGGGATGAGATCTGCTGTTCCCTGAAGTACTTGCGCCAATGAAATCTTAGGCTTCTCAATAAGTTTAGATAAGCCATACATGCAATTCAATTCTTTGATTCTCTCACCAAGCTCATATGTGCGTTCCTGTACTTTTTTTTCAAGTTTATTATGGGATTTTGTCAGGGCATGTTCTGCCCTGTGGCGTTTAGTCATTTGCATGAGTAATGCTAAAATAAGAAGAAATTCAATTAAGCAGAAAGAAATCACAGCAATAATTTGCCACTTGTATCGGTCCCCCAATGATAACTCCTTATAGTGAACTATGCTACCTGGTGGCAATTGGTTTTCATTTATGCCCCAGCGTTTGAGCTGGCGCCAGTCAAACATTTTAACGATTGCGCCGAAACTGATGACAGGAAAAGTATCAGGTTTTTCTCCATTCAGTATGCGTAAAGAAATTTCAGCAGCCTTCCTCCCTTGAACAGTAAAACCAATGAGATTACCGCCTACTATACCTTGCCCGAGATAAGTTTCCCATAAACTATAAGATGGGACATTTGCAGCATTGGCAATACGAACAATGGCTTCCCTTGGATTGAAGGAATTGCCTTCTTTATCTTTGTACATCCAGGTATAAAGAATACTTGTGTGTTCATGCAGATGCGCTACCTGCTCAAGAATCTCTGGCATGGAATGATTGGTTAGATAAGTGAATTTTAACTTGGCATCATATTGATTGAAAATCGACTTGGCACCTTTGATGAATTTGGTAATAGCATCTGAAACACCGCCTACAACAACAATATGTTTCGTGGTTGGCTGTAATTTTAGAATAGTGTCAAGAGTTCCTTTTATGTCTGGTTTATACGATATGCCAGTTATGTTGGGAGATAATTTCATAGTTTTGAGGTTTAATTCCGAGACAACAGAAAATACAATGGGTATGTTAGGAAAAATCCCATCACCATATTCAATTAAAAAATCTAAACTGCTTGGAATTACAGAGATAATCAAGTCGATGGAACTGTCAGCATATTTATGGGACAGAAAAGAAACCAATTGATGTTTATATTGTTTATCGGAAAACAAATTTAGGTCCAAATACTCAATATATTGCTCGATATGATAATTGTGGTTGGCCTTAAACTTAAAAACCTCCTGAATCCCTTTTTCAGTAAGCTGAACTGCACGTTGGTTTTTGCTATTGCCGACAATGACAAGGATTCTTTTAGGATCTCGATGATCTGAGGCAGAAACGGTTGAGGCTGAAATTAGTGTAAAAAAAAGAATAACGATAGAGGTAAATCGCCAAAAAAAATGCATTTATAATCTCCTTGACTGATTGAAGCAATCTTACAGATATTACCTATACACAGATGGAGAATTGTCGCTTATTTATTTCTATCTTTATAGGTTCGTTTTGGGTCATTAGAACATCCTCTGTTTGTTCCAAGAGCAAGTGGTTATTATGAGAAAATAGATTCAGTTGTGTAAGGCTCAAATTCATAAATAAATCACCCACCTCAATTGGCGGTTTTTTTGTTGTCTTCCAGCAATTTGGGGGTGCGTTGATTCTTGCTGGGTGATTTTAATTTGATATCTGGCCTAAGTAAATTCATAAGAGAATTATAATGTTAAATTACATCAAAACGCTTTATAATGCAAAAAAAACATAAATGTGCTCTGATTTCTCATGAGCACTAATTGTATCTATAGAGACGAGAAACTAATTCAAAAACCAGGTAGTTTCAAAATCATTAACCACTGATCAAAAAGTCAAGACTACTTGCAATAGTGATTCTGCCAATATTCAACGATTCAAATGGTATCATTAAGATTTGTGGCAAATCGAATTACTTTATTCCATTGGACAGCTCACATTCAGTTGTGTAAATTTTGGACGGCAATCCAGGAGAGAACTATAACGTGTATGTGTCGCTTTTGAAGAAAATCATCAAACCACAACACCTGGTATCATCTGGGCGATACCCCGGGGAGGAGGCTTTTTCACTGCAGCCCGGCCTGGGGCATCAGAGAATCTGACGCCTTGCAAGTTTTGTAAACAGACCGTCCTTTGCCATCAACTCTTCATAGGTGCCGCTTTCCGCAAGTCCCCCCTTATCCATGACATGGATGAGGTCGGCATCCTTGATGGTGGAAAGCCTGTGGGCCACAACAATTCGGGTGGCTTTCAGCTTTTTCAGACTTTGGCTGACAATGGCCTGGGTTCTGTTGTCCAAGGCGCTTGTGGCCTCATCAAAGATGAGGATTCTGGGGCGGTTCACAATGGCACGGGCAATCATCAGGCGCTGGCGCTGGCCGCCGGAAAGTGTGGATGCCCCTTCCATGACCATGGTGTGCATGCCCATGGGCATCTCTTTGATATCCTGGTCCAGGCCGGCCATGGCAGCGGCCTCCCATGCATCGTCCAGGGTCAGGGGATAATTGCCGATGATATTTGTAAAAATGTCCCCGGCCATGATATTTCCCCCCTGGACCACTACCCCCATGTTCTGCCGTACCTGACGGACATCCAGGTCAGCCAGATCATGATCATCATAAAAAATAGTTCCGGATTCCGCTTTCTCAAACCCCAGCAGCAGCCGGATGAGGGTGGACTTGCCCGAACCCGAGCCACCGACTATGGCTACAAAAGCCCCGGGTTCAACGTTCAAGGAAACGTCTTTGAGCACCGCTGGACTGTCCTGTGCATAGCGGAAAAGAATATGGCACATTTCAATCTTCCCGCTCAGGGAGCCAGGATCGGTTTTAAAGGTATCGGTTTCAGGATAGGTCTCAAGGATGGGCCGGAGTCGTTCATAATAGGGAATGGCCATTATAAAATTGGTCAGTGCCATAATCATCTGGACCATGGCGGCATTCAGCGCGGCAAAGGCGGCATTGAATGCCAGGAAATCCCCGGTTTC
>PIVQ01001887.1 GCA_003354055.1 Desulfobacteraceae bacterium
CGAAACTATACCTTTACGGAATCCGTTGTATTCGGAGCCGGCTCCGGTACCGGGTGGATGCTGGCCATTGTCTCCATGGCCGCCATCCGGAAAAAGGTACAGTATGCGGATATACCGGACGGCCTTCAGGGATTCGGCATTACCATGATCATTGCCGGCCTCATGGCCATGACATTCATGATGTTTTCAGGCATTACCCTTTAACCTAAAGGTCACACGTAACCTGAAGGTCACACGAAAGTAGGAGGACGTCTTGATTTATCTCATCAGCATACTGGTCTTTACCGCGGTTATAGGCATTCTGGTCACGGTGCTTCTCTTTGTGGAAGCCCGTGTAACCACCCAGGGTGAACATGCCATCACCATCAATGGAAATAACGACGATCCCATGAAGGTGTCCGGAACCCCCACCCTGTTGTCCGCCCTTTCATCCGAGGAAATTTTTCTGCCTTCGGCCTGCGGCGGCTCAGGATCCTGCGGCATGTGCAAATGCAAGGTGACCGAAGGCGGGGGCAGCATACTGCCCACGGAACTGGCCCATCTGAGCCG
>PIVQ01000998.1 GCA_003354055.1 Desulfobacteraceae bacterium
TTTTTAAAATACCGGTTAACAATTTTGGGATTGTTGTCAAACAACATTTGAGCCGATTCCATCCAGGCGACGCTCGGGTCGCAAAGATTGTGTTTGTGAAGCATATTGGTAACTTTATAAGATTCTAACATATCTGTGGCATAGCCGTCAGTGCCAAGCCCCAGCAGGATGCCTTTTTCAAGAAGTTTCAATATGGCCGCACATCCCACGGCATTGCCCATATTGGATTCAGGGTTGTGGACAACGACGGTGTCTGTCTCTTTTAAAATCTCCATCTCGGCATCATTGATGTGGATACCGTGAACGGCAATGGTCTTAGGCCCCAGGATACCCATATCATGGAACCTATTGACCACCCGTTTGTTATACTTGGCCAGTGAATCGTAAAGATCATCTATGCCTTCGGCCGTGTGAACATGGAAGCCCACATCAAGACCCGCCATTTGTGATGCGCAGGTTTCAAGGGTTTCATCGGATACGGTAAAGGATGCATGAAGACCAAACATCCCTTTAACCATATCGGTTTCATCCTTTTGGGCATATTTAATAAAATCAACGTTCTCTTTTATGCCCCTGTCTGCCGCCTCTTTTCCATCCCTGTCCGTTACCTCATAACAAAGGGAGGTTCGTATGCCGAGATCCGAGGCAACATCTTTGATAGTGAAAAGACTTGATTCAATATCGTTCTGGCTTGCATGGTGATCAAAAACCGTTGTTACCCCGTTTTTAACGGAGTCAATATAAGTGGCATATGCACTATATTTTACATCCTCAAGGTTAAGGGTTTTATCCAGCCGCCACCAGAGGTTTTCAAGAACCTGGGAGAAATTTTTGCTGACTTTGCCGTCAGCCAACATCATACCGCGGGCAAAGGCGCTGTATATATGCATATGGGTGTTGATCAAGCCCGGCATGATCAGCTTGTTTTTAACATCTGTAAATTGGGCACCTTTATACTTCTCCCTCATTTCAGATGTCTTTCCATAATCGATAATGGTGTCTGCCTCAACAACCACGGCACCGTCCATTATCAACGGCTTAACCGTATTTCGGGTTATCAGGATTCCATTTCCAATTACATGCATCATTACCCCTCCCTTAAAAGTCCTTTTGTACTTTTAAATATGTCTACCCCAGAATTCTTGATGTGTTTTTTTGCACCAATTGCTCCAGAGTCTGTCCGGCATTTTTAATTTTGCTCAAATAAATCATGGAAGCAATGATATACGGTTTATAACCGGCCTCTTTGTAGAGAGGGACTCTATATCGGTCAAATACGGATTCTTCAACTTCACCGGCTTCACAGCTCACCCCTGTGATATCAGCTGGAAGACAATGCATATAAAGGGCTTTACCGTCTTTTGTCTGTTTCATCAACTCTTCGGTGCATTCCCAGTCTTTAAAATTGGCATTCTGGCCAAGCAGTTCTTTTTCAAGCGCTTTGATCTCGTCAAATTTGCCGTCGCCAAACAGATCTGTTCTTTTTTCCATGGCTTTAAAAGGCGCCCAGCTTTTCGGGTACACGATATCCGCATCTTTAAATGCATCTGACATATTATTTGTTTTAACATAACTTCCGCCGTATGCGGCAACATTTTTCTTTGCCACCTCTTCTACTTCAGGCATCAGATCATACCCTTCAGGATGCGCAAGAGCGACATCCATCCCGAACCGGCTCATCAAACCGATGATGCCCTGGGGAACAGATAAGGGTTTTCCATAGGATGGAGAATATGCCCATGTCATGGCGATTTTTTTGCCTTTTAGATTTTCAACACCGCCAAAATGGTTGATGATATGAAGCATATCAGACATGCTCTGGGTGGGGTGGTCTATGTCGCATTGAAGATTTACAAGTGTCGGTCTCTGCTCAAGAACTCCTTCTGAATGCCCCTGATTCACATAGTCTGCAACATTACGC
The DNA here is from genome assembly GCA_003354055.1 of Desulfobacteraceae bacterium. Next base: position 1,922 of record PIVQ01000998.1, read on the forward strand.
ATATAGGTGTTGCCTTTGCCGATATACATATCATCTCTGATGCCGATGATATCCGCCATAAAAGAAATCATATTTGCGGTTTCACGAACGGTTTCACCATGGGCAATCTGGGATTTTCCCTCATCAAGATCCTGGACTTCAAGACCAAGAAGATTGCAGGCGCTGGTAAAACTGAATCGTGTTCTGGTTGAATTGTCCCGGAAAAGTGAAACCCCCAGACCAGAATCAAATACTTTTGATGAGATGTTTTCTTCCCTCATCTTTCTTAAAATATCCGCCACCTGGAAAACCGCCTGGATTTCATCAGCGCTTTTTTCCCAGGTCAAAAGGAAATCATT
>PIVQ01001888.1 GCA_003354055.1 Desulfobacteraceae bacterium
GCGCAATGGTAGGAATAATACCTATGGTCAACTTGCCTTGCAGTGGCTCGTTAGACGTAGCGGCAAGTTCTTTGAGTATTTGCGTTTGCTCTAAAATAACCTCTATTTGTGTCAATAAACGAGCGCCTTTTACTGTTAAAGTAACCTGCTTAGTTGAACGGTCAAACAAAGTAACGCCAAGCTCATTTTCGAGTTTTTTTACTTGACCACTTAATGTAGGCTGACTTACAAAACAGGCATCAGCGGCTTTGCGAAAATGCTTGTAGTGCGCTATTGCTTTTACATATTCAAAATCTTTTAAGTTCATATTCAGCTCTGCGTGATAGTTTATAACTATCAGTTTAATACAAACAAACGATTGGAACTATATTTAATTGTTCGCCATAATGGCTATCAACAAATCAAGAGGAACAAAAACTATGTTAAACAATATTGAAGGCCAAACAATTCCGAGCGTTACATTTGCAACTCGTCAAAATGACGAATGGAAATCAGTAACAACTGATGACATTTTTAAAGGTAAAACCGTTGTCGTGTTTTCACTACCA
>PIVQ01000999.1 GCA_003354055.1 Desulfobacteraceae bacterium
TCCCATATGGACCGATTTTATGATGCAGGCGTTAAAGGGGGAACCGGAAAGGGCATTTCTTATCCCTTCCAATATCCGGTTTGAAACCGTGGATACGGTAACCGGATGTCCGCCGGAACCCGTTCCGGTTCTTAATTCTGATCAGGTTGCACCAGGTGAACAATTGCAACAGCAACCGCATAAAAAGATCAAAACTCTGTCCGTTGCCATAAAAACAGGCCAAATCCTCTGCCCGAAGGAGGACGATGATACGCTTCATTAGACATATCAGTGTCCGGTTTTGGCTCGTAACCCTTATGGCTCTGCCCTTAAGCTTCTGGCTGTTACCCAGGTTCCTGGCGGGATTTCCCACCATTCCGGTCCCGGCCATTGTGGGCGGTATCTTTATTGTTCTGGGAACAGGACTTGGTTTGGGTCTGGATTTTATAGGAAACCACCGGATAAAAGTTTTGGTCCGTGAGGGAGAACTCTGGGAAAGAGCCGGCATTCAGAACCGGGCTGAAAGAAAGTATCTCCACGCCATCAGGGTGTTTGACAGTGTCTGGATTTCTCCCTGGAGCGCCAGGCGTCTTGGCCCTATTATGACCAAGGTGCTGGCCAGGTTTTACCTGACCTGCGGCAGCACGCATCCGGGATTCATGATCGCAGCGGCCCGTTATCTTACGGCCAGTCCCGGGGATGAGACGCTGGCCGCCCTGTGGCTTACGCAATTGAGAAAACAGGGAAAAGCCGATGCCCTGGCCCAGTCTGTTCTGACCGCCCTTGCAGATACTCATTTTGCAAATCCAAAGCTTTCGCTGCAACTTATCGGCCCTTTCCTGGATTTGGGCCGGGTGGATTTTTCAGCCAAACGGCTGTACAGGAATTTTCTGGATAGTACAGTTAAGGAGGCCGGGGAAAATGAGGAACCTGTTGACTCACCGGGTAAGCATCACGAGGCCCGGATCCATGAGTTGATGGGAAGACCTGAAGAGGAAGATATCACAGGACCAATTGTACCTGAACCCTCCCGGAGTCGAATCTCTCTGGGCAGAACCCTTGGAGACCGTCTGACAGGGGCACGTTCGGCCCGCTCCGAAATCCCGATTCAGAATGGTTCACAGCCGAGAATGTCTCGCCACTACCTGCGGCAGATGGGGAGACTGCCTGCCAAAGGGCTGCAGATTCTGGTCCCGGTTGCCAAAGGCGGGGTAAATGCCGGTCTTTCTCTTATGGGTTGGCTGGTTTCATCGGGGAGCCGTGCACTGACTTTACTTAGGGATCTTACGAAGGAAAAAGAAAAGGTCGGGTTCTATCTTCGCTCCTTATTTATGGGGCTTCTGGGCATCTGGCTGATGTTCTTTGTCTGGAATACCCTGTCCCATCTGCTGAAATCCAGCAGTCTTTCACAGCCGGCCCAGAAAATTGATGTCCGGATTTCAAAACCCTTTACCATCCAGGTGGCCGCCTATTTAAAGCAAACGCATGCAGACAGGTATGTGGTAGCACTGGAGAAAAAAGGCATTACAGCGAATATCAAAAAAACCGGTGGGGGTGGAAAGACGTGGTACCTGGTCCGGATCTCTGAATTCCCGGACAAGAAAAGTGCTGCCGATTTCGGCAACAGCCTTAAGGCCCGGAAAGTTATAGATGATTTTTTTGTGAGTAATAGATAACAGCGAGAAAAGCGAGAAGAGCTGGAAAAGCGAGAAGAGCAAAAAAGGAACAAGTGTTGCGCTGTCGAAATCTGGATTGCATCTAAAAAGAATTTTCTCCCTATGTGCTTGATTCTATAGTACTGTCATGTAACTGTCATCCAGATGTCACAGTGATGTCGTGGTCATATCATAACTTCATTGGTATTTGTAAGTTGGGAATCGTTACAAAACAACTTGATCTAAATCGTTTCCAAAAACCCCTAAAAGACTGGGTATTTTGAAAACAAAAGATCAAGTAATTTTGGAGCCGATCCTTAGATATCAACTTTAAACTTTAAGGAAACTTATGATCGTTCGTAAACTTCGGCTGGAAAAAGGCTGGTCACAAGAGCAGTTGGCAGAGTTATGCAATTTAAGCGTGCGGACAATCCAGCGTATTGAAAGAGGGCAGAAACCGAGTTTAGAAACGCTCAACGCTCTTGCCGCTGTATTTGAGATAGATGTTTCCGATTTAACAATGGAGGCTGACATGACAAAAAAAGCAACACTTACCACAGAAGAAGAAAAAGCAATAATGTATGTTCGTGATATTAAGGGGTTCTATAGTCATTTAATAAAATA
>PIVQ01000257.1 GCA_003354055.1 Desulfobacteraceae bacterium
GGCTTATCCGAAGCCGCGATTCGGTCTCATCTTGAGAAAACCGCTGTGGGCGATACAGGCATGTGTCTGGTGGATGAGATCAAGATTGATATTAAAGGTATCAGCGATGTGGTTCCGGGGCATCAGATCGAGGTGTTCTATAAATTTGAATACAAACTTCGGTGCAACAGGTCAAAAAAGTCGGACAAGGGAAATGCCGTACTAAGGGCGGCCAAATTGAGAACAGGAGAGTGGATTGACCGTCAGACATTTCAGATCATCGAATTATAATGTGTCAGCAGGCTGTCCGTTGTTTAATCAGGCAGCACCAGGTTGACACCTTCCTGTTTGATCATATCCATGATCGGTTCCGGCGGAGGCTGGTCCGTGATCAAGGTATGGATTTAGGACAGGTTACCCAGTTTGACCATGACTATACTTCCGTTTAAAAATGAACATTACAAAAAAATACGTGTTAGCATGGATATTCAGGGATATCCAGGGAAAAATCTGATATAACAATAAGATATAAACATAAAAATCATATCTCAGCGCTAAAGAGTGTTCAAAAACGATAAAAAGTATTCACTTGTGAAAGTGTTTTATTCATGATATTTTCGCTTTCGAACATCAAACAGAGGGTGTGGGTGGGAATGAAAACGGGTATATCAGCGGGGATGCCAGAGGGGATGAAAAAAGTAGTTGAGAGCCGGGGTTCCAAAGTAGTTGAAACCCAGGTACTCATTATCGGAGGTGGTGCTACAGGCACAGGCCTTGCCCGTGATCTTGCCCTTCGTGGTGTTGAGGTGGTTCTGGTGGAAAAAGGAGATCTCAATGCCGGTGCCTCCGGTGCCAATCACGGTCTGCTTCACTCAGGTGCTAGATATGTTTATTCAGATATGGAAGCGGCTATGGAATGCCGGGCAGAAGGGCTGATTCTCAAACAGATCGCCCCCCAGTGCATTGAAGAGACCAGCGGCCTTTTTGTGGCAGTACCCGGTGATGAGGAAAATTATATTGCGGATTTTCCGGCCATGTGCCGGAAGGCGGCAATTCCATGTAAAGAACTGGATATTAAAACAGCTTTGGAAAAAGCGCCCTGCCTTGCAAAAGACGCGATTGCCGTTTTTGAAGTTCCTGATGCGTCCATTGATCCTTTTAAGCTGGCCATTGAAAATTTGACCCAGGCCACAGGTCTGGGCAACACCTATCTTTCCCATTCCCAGGTCATGGGCTTTGACCTTGAGAGCAGTGGCATTGCCATGGCGCGAATCCGGAATAACCGTACCGGAGACGAATTTAAGATAAAGGCGCAGGCCTATGTCTCGGCCTCAGGTGCCTGGGCCAGCAGTCTGGCGGACCTGGCAGGGATTAAAATTCCCATGGTTTTTTCCAAAGGCAGTCTGCTGGTCACAGGCCAGCGCCTGGCCAAGCCAGTGATCAACCGACTTAGGAAGGCCAGTGACGGAGACATATTGGTACCCGGCGGAGTGGTTTCCATCATCGGTACCACTTCAGTAAAGGTGGATTGCCCTGACCGGATCTTTCCCACGGTGGATGAGGTGGACCTGATCATCAACCAGGGCAGCCAGATGGTGCCGGCCTTAGGTGTTCGCCGGTATATCCGTGCCTATTGCGGTGTCCGTCCCCTGGTCAGTTCGGATGACGGGGACGCCAGAAACGTGACCCGGGGATTCTCCCTTATGGACCACGGTAAAGAAGGCATCGATAATTTTATTACCATTACCTCGGGCAAACTCACTACATATCGCCTCATGGCTGAAAAAACCGCTGACCTGGTCTGTGCAAAACTGGGCATTGACGAACCCTGTCGAACCCGTGATTTGCCTCTGCCCATGGCAGAGACAGGAGACTGGACCGAACCCGGTGCGTCTTTGCGTCACGGGTTCAGCCTGCCGGACCGAAACGATAAGATCATCTGCGAATGCGAGATGGTGCCGGCCTCGGCCATTGACGCCATTGCAACAGATATCCGCCGTAACCTAGGTCGGCCGGATTTATTGTCCATCGGGCTGAGAAGCCGGATGGGCAAAGGTCCCTGCCAGGGATCCACCTGCAGTACCCGGGTGCTGTCCCACCTCTACGACCGGGGCGAGGTTAAAGGAACCGAAGGGATCCTGGATTTGAAACGGTTTTTAAACGAAAGATGGAAAGGGGAGCACTCCCTGCTCTGGGGGGATTCGTTGTCCCAGTCTTCTCTCAAGGAAATGATCCATTGCGGTCTGTTCTGCCTTGAAATGACAGGAGACGACAGATGACTGAAGATAGGGTTTGTGATCTTCTGGTAATCGGTGCCGGCCTTGCAGGAATGACTGCCGCAGCCAGGGCCGTCAGCCGTGGACTGACCTGTGTGGTGGCCGGAAACCCGTCCACCCTGACGTTTTCAAGCGGGCTTCTGGATTATATAGGTACATATCCTGCGGGCAGCGGCAGCATTCTTGAGGCACCGGATCAGGTGCTGAAGGATCTTACAAAAGATTTTCCCGGCCATGCCTATGCCGTCACCGGCCATGACAAAATTATTGAGAGCTTTGAATTTATCCGGGAAATTTTGGGGCAGGTGGATCTGCCCTATGTACCGCAAACAAAAAACCAGTCTGTCATCACTGCCATGGGAACAATAAAGCCAAGTTTTATGGTGCCGGAAACAATGGTGGCCGGTTGTAGGTCTTTGGACGGAGATAGCCTAAGGCTGAATCTTGTTGTGGCGGGTATCAAAGGGCTTCAGGGATTCAGTGCTGCGCAGGTAGCAGAAGGAATCAAAACTCAATTTTTAAATACCATCCCTGTTCAGGTTGAGTTGCCCGGCATCCGGACGGTTGTGCCGCCCCAGATTCTGGCCGGGCAGATGGAGGATCCAGAGGTTTTAGATGCCTTTATCAAGCAGGTAAGTCCCTATGCGCAAAAGGCGGATATTTTAGGAGTGCCTGCGGTCTGTGGCATTGATAACAGCAGTGCATCCATGGCCCGACTTCAGGATCGATTGAAGATTCCTGTATTTGAAATACCCTGCAGTCCCCCCTCCATTCCGGGGCTTCGTCTGAAAAATGCCTTTGAACGCTTCCTTTCGCAATCCAATATCGAGCTGCTGTCCAATACCCGGATCAAGGATCCTGTCTTTGATGGCAGGCGGTTTACCCTGACAGCTGACCTTGATCCCGGGGAAATAAAGGTCCGTCCCCGTGGGGTGATTCTGGCCACGGGACGATTTTTCGGCAACGGTCTCCATGCCCGGCGGGAGCGGATTGTGGAGACGGTGTTTCATCTGGATGTGGCTCAGCCCTTAGGAAGGAATCTCTGGCATGATCCGGGTTTTCTTTCACCTAACGGCCATAGAATCAACCAGGCCGGTGTTAGAACCGATATAATGTTTCGGCCTCTGGATCAGCGGGACAGGCCGGTTTACGCTCATCTTTATGCTGTGGGCAGTATTCTGGCTTACAATGACTGGCCGAGGCTCAAATCCGGGGCAGGTACGGCGTTGGTATCAGCCTGCACTGCGGTGGATCAATTTGCCCTTTCCATGGAGGCCGGTAATGGTCATTAAGATAGCCGTCATTACCATACTCATCCTCTGTCTTTTGGGTCTTGTCTTCCGTTTTTCTTCCATGTTCAGGCTGGGCCGGGTGTTTGAGAGGGATACCGATACCCTGGTCGCTCAAATATTTAAGCTCGATTACCTGGGGACCCTGTTCAATACTCTGTTCCAGGTCCGGCTTTTCAAGGCCGGAAAACTGAGGTGGCTGGCCCACTCTCTCGTCTTTACCGGGTTTATTTATCTGGTCGCTGTCCATGCCCTGGATTTCTGGACCCAGAATTTCTTTTCCTGGTACCAGCCCGGGATCGAGCCGTTCCGGTTTTTAAGAAACCTGGCAGGCGCCATGGTGGTGGCCGGGTCCTTAAGCTTTTTGTTCAGACGGCTGACCCGGTCCAGGATCAATCGTGAGAGGCTTCGCCGTGGCCTGCGGTTCAGAGTCAGGGGAACCCTGTCCGTTTTGTTTATTTTAGCATTGATGGGAACCGGATTTCTAACAGAGGGCTTGAACATTATGTCTGAGCCCATATTTGACGAGATGGTGGAAGAGTATTCCGATCTTGTGGGCGAGCCTGAGCTGATTGATTTGCAGGCCTATTGGGAAACCTATTACCATGTGGCCTTTGACGATAAAATTGTACCCGGTACGGGGCAGGATAGGATTGACCTTGATCTTGATCAGGGCCGGGAACTGAACGAGACCTACTGCATGGAGTGCCATACCCGGCCGGATACGGCATTTGTATCCTCACCTATAGCAAGGCTGGCCAAACCTTTAGGGTTCTGGAACAAGGCGTTTCGTCTGGACCGCCTCTTTTACTGGATTCACTTTGGACTTGCCCTGACCCTGCTGACTTTTTTCCCTTTTTCCAGGATGTTTCACCTCATTGCCATTCCTCTGGCCACCGCCCGCAAGCGGATGGCACCGGAAGAGGTGCGCATCGATGAAGCATGTTCTATGGGGTTTCTGGACCTGGCGGGTCTGTCTGCCTGTACCCATTGCGGATTCTGTTCCAAGGTCTGTTCCGTATACCCGGATTATCAGGTAACGGATAATCCCCAGGTATTGCCCCATATGAAAATTGAAACCCTCAAGCGTCTTGCCGGTAAAGGGGTATGGGATCTTACTACCTTAACCCGGCTTCGGGATGGCAATGATGATTGTACCCGGTGCGGTCTTTGCGCGGATATCTGCCCGTCCGGGATCGATCTGGTCCGGTTGTGGACCACGGCTGATGTACTCATGGACCGTCTGGGCTGTCCGGACAATTATACCACGGCCATGGATGCCTCTTTCGGGCAATGGATCGGCCATGGGGGGCGGGATCCTGAAAAAGCTGATAAGGTTCAGCGTTTGCCCGGAGAAGTCGAGGTCAGGGGAGAAGAGGTTCAGGCTGACGATACCCTATCCTGTCTGATCGGCCAGGCAGATGCCTTTGAACATTGTGTCCAGTGTACCCTTTGTACAAATACCTGCCCCGTGATCGCCTATGACCTTAATACTAATGATTTCGGGCCCCACCAGGTGATGAACCTGCTTCGTCTAGGGGAACAGCAGATGGCGTCCGGGTCAAAAATGGTGTGGCATTGTCTGACCTGCTACATGTGCCAGGAGGTATGCCCCCAGTCCATCCGGGTGGCTGATATACTTCTGGAACTTCGGTGCCGGGGCCAGGAACGGGCTGCCGAGTTGACCATGAACCAGCTGAAAGGAGACATCTCATGAGATTGGCCTATTTTCCGGGGTGTAAAATTTCCTTTGGTCTTGCCGACTATGGTGAGGCTGTTGAGGCCCTGATGAAGGCGCTGGGTGTTACCTTGGTCAAACTCCCCTTTAATTGCTGCGGTAATCCTTCCAGAGGGAAAAATCTTGCGGCCTCTGTGCTGGCTGCCGTGAAGAATATTACCCTGGCCCGTAACCTAGGGTTGGATATTTTAACCCCGTGTAAATGCTGTTTTGGCCAGCTAAAGCACGGCATCCACTGGTATGAAACCCAGAGCGGCATTCGGGAAAAGGTGGATCTGGCCCTGGCTGAAGAAGGATTACAATTCAGAGAGAAGGGGCTTATTCATGACACGGTAACAGGTCAGCTCCAGAAACGGGGGGTGAGAATCCGTCATCTCTTAGATTTTCTATATCAGGATATCGGGACCGATGTGTTGGCCGGCCGGATTCAGAATCCTTTGCCCGGTCCTAAGATTGTACTTCAGCAGGGATGCCACGCCTTGCGGCCTTTTTCCGTTACCCAGTTTGATAACCCCTTTGCCCCGAAAATGTTCAGGGAATTGGCTAAGACCGCAGGGTTGGATCCCCTGAACTGGTCAAAGGAGACAGAGTGCTGTGGGGATCCTGTGGCCGGCACACACAGGGATCTGGCATTCCGTATGCGCCGGGAAAAAAAGGCACAAGCCCGAAGGGCCGGGGCGGATTATATCTGCACGGCCTGCACCCATTGCCAGATTCAATATACCCGTGACATGCCAAAAGGTAATCAAGATATCAGCGCTGTCCCCTTTGCTGTGTTTATGGGTGCGGCTCTGGGCTTAAAGGGAAAAGTTTTTAGTACCTGGAAAAAGAATATTTTTTAATCTGCATTATTGTTTAAAAATGATTTGTTGTTATAATTAAGAACATATATAGTCAAAGGAATCAGGAGGGTTTAAAAATGGAAAAGAAATACTGCTGCACCAACCCCGAATGCACCAAAGAAAAAAAGGAAGTCTTTGTCAAGGTTTTGAACCAGGAGAGCGTTATGGATGAACAGAATATCGCACAGATGTTCTGCCCCCGGTGCAAGGCTCGTCTGGTTCTTTGCGAGGACGAGCATAAGACCGCTTGCTAAGGATCGGCTCCAAAATTACTTGATTTTTTGTTTTCAAAATACCCAGTCTTTTAAGGGGTTTTGGAAACAATTTAGATCAAGTTGTTTTGTAACGATTCCTAAGTATAAACAGGGTAAAAAACACTTCTCCTTGATCGGCAGTCCGATTATTGATAAAACAGCCTAAAAGAGGCTGCAGTACCATTTATCAATTCTGGTTGCCACTGGCTTCCACAGGTATTATTGCCAATGGCTGCCAAATCAAGGAGTGTTTCATGTCAAAGCTTAATTTGTCCAATTGGGAAGATCTTCTGGTTGCCCCGGAAACGGTTTTAAACCATATTCAACCCGGGATGACCGTGTTTATCGGTACCGGTCCTGCCGCCCCAAGGACATTGATACGAACTCTTCTTGATGTGGATGCCCACAATATCAGGGACCTGGAGCTGGTTCAACTGACGGTCCAGGGAGAAACCATTCTTTCCCTGGACAAATTAAACGCACCCAATTACAGACTCAAAAGCTTTTTTTCAGGATATGTGGCCTGGGATACCATTTCCGACGGCCAGGTAGACCTGATCCCTGCCTACTCATCCGAAATCCCCGAAATTATAAAATCCCGGCGCATTGATGTTGATGTGGCCTTTATTCAGATTACTCCGCCCAATGAATCCGGATACTGCAGCCTTGGCGTGGCCGTGGATGTGGCACGGGAGGTCATGGACAAGGCCAGCCTTGTTGTGGGAGAGGTCAATGCCAAGATGCCCTTTACACTCGGAGATACCTTTGTTTCCATTGATGAGTTTGATCTTCTTGTCCGGTCGGACCGGGACCCTATAACCTATACACCTGCCCCGGTAACGGATGTAATGAAAAAGGTGGCTGCCAACGTGGCCTCCATGATCCGGGACGGGGACTGCATCAACTACGCCCACGGGCCGATGTTCGAAGCGCTGGTTCCCTATTTGTCCGATAAAAAGGATCTGGGGATTCATTCCCTTTATTTCACCGATGCCCTGGCAGAACTTGTGAATTCCGGTGCCGTAACCAACCACAGAAAATCCCCGTTCCGCGGGAAATCCCTGGCCTCCTATGCCCTGGGTACAAAAGAGCTGATGAAATGGCTTCACAAGAACCCTCTGGTGGAATTTCAGGGCATTGACTGGGTCTGTAATCCCCAGTTTATTGCCAATAACCCCCAGTTTGTGGCCATGTATGAAGGGCGGAAGGCTGATATCTTAGGCAGCGTGGCTTTTCCGTTAAGAGGCTCGGTCATTACCGGACCCGGAGAGGGCATTGATTTTTACAAAGGTGCTGAAGCCTCCAGGGACGGTGCCACCATCATCGGGCTGCCCAGCCGTAATGAAAAGGGGGAGCCCAACATTCTGCTCAGCATCCAGAATTACGGCAATCAGCTCAGGCTTAGGGAATCCGTGCATGTCATGGTTACGGAATACGGGGTGGCCATGCTCAAATGGCGACCGCTGCGGGAACGTGCCCAGGCTATTATTGACATTGCCCATCCGGATGACAGGGAGGAACTGATCAAGCAGGCCCGTGATAAGAAAATCATCTATCCCAACCAGATCTACGTCACCAGGTCCGCCCATCTTTACCCTGCCCATATTGCCTATACCAAGGTCTTTAAGGGTGATAAAACTGTCCGGTTCAGGGCCATGAAACCTTCGGATGAAGAGGCAATGCGCAGGTTCTTTTACCGGTGCTCCAGGGAAATGGTCTTTTATCGCTTCTTTTACTCCATTAAGACCATGAGCCACGACAAGATGCAGGAATATGTCAACGTGGACTATGCCAAAGAGGTGTCAATTGTCGGGTATGGCGGAAAACAGGGAGAGGGTAAAATTATTGCAGAAGCCCGTCTGGTAACCGGGGACGAGAGTGACAATGACGGGGAAGTGGCCTTTTTGATTGACGAAACCTATCAGGGCGTGGGTATCGGCACCTATCTCATGGATTTGCTCATCGTGGAGGGCCGTAACCGTGGATTGCGGACTTTGTCCGCCCAGGTGCTGTCCGATAACCAGCCCATGATAAAGGTATTTGAAAAAACGGGCCTGCCCCTTGAATCCCGGTTGGAAAGCGGGGTGTACCAAGTTTCCATCACCATCCAGAAATAAACTTAGGCCGAGTGTCAAAAATAAACCTCCCAGGTAATTGGCGTGGCGTTTCCATTCACGTCTATCCACTTGGAATAGTGGATTTTGTACTGGAAGATTTTAATTTGACGCCACGCCTTAGGCCTAAAGATTTTTATCCCTGGAGGTGCCCATACGGGAAAATACAGCCTGGTAAAGAACCGCTGACAGGGCGTTGGCCACATTCAGGGAGTTTTTTGTCCCGAACATGGGGATGTGTACCACATCATCTATTGCCCCAAGTACATGTGGAGAGATCCCGTATTCTTCATTACCCATCACAATAACGGCTTTGGAGGGCCAGGTGTATTCATGGCAGGGAATGGATCCTGCAACCGTCTCCACACCGATGATTCTGAAACCGTCTTCTTTTTTTCGTATAAGGTCCTGCGCCAGGTCCTGAGTATGTTCTTCTACAATTCTGTCTTGAGCACCCATGGCTGTCTTTCTGACCTGGGGGCTTTCTTTGCCCAGGCAATTGCCCAGGATAAGGGTCTGAACCCCGGCGGCTTCACATGTTCTGAATATGGATCCCACGTTAAACAGGCTGCGCAGCCCGTCCAGAGCAACCTTATAATCCATATCCGGCCGGTTTGTCTCCGGCGTCTCTCTGTCCCCTGTTATGATTTTTTCAAGAAGGTCGTGATCCCTGAGGCCTTTGCCTGAAGGGGCTCTGTGACCATGGATGGCATCTGATACAAATATCAGCCATTCCCGGGTGTCGGCCGATTCCGGTAGCGGCGGGCAGGGCATATC
>PIVQ01000258.1 GCA_003354055.1 Desulfobacteraceae bacterium
CAGAGTTCCTGCCCCAGGATGGCCATGGAACGGGCATCCCCGGCAATGTGATGAAGCCCCAGCAAAAGCCGCGGCCCCTGCCGGGCCTCTAAAAAGCCGGCCACCCGGAAAACACCCTCTTCCAACACAAAGGGCTGTTGCGAAACCCTGTGCACCTCATTCATTAAAGTCCCTTGGTCCAAGTCCCTGGCGTCCCTTTGGTGAAACGCCGGTTCCAGAGTTGGATCAAACCATTGACAGGGCAGGCCATCCTTTTCACCCAGGCGGCTTTGCAGCATGGAATGACGTGCCGTCAGCCGTTTCAAGGCGCGCTTGAGCACCTCCGCATCCAGCCCGGTTTCGAACCGGAGCAGCAGACCAATGTTGTAGGCCGGGCTTTCAGGCGCATCCCGGTAGATGAACCAGAGTGCCTGTTGTCCGGCTGACAAAGGGGTAAAATCAACTTTTCCGTGAACGCTCTTTCTGCCGTTTTCTGTGGGCAGGTGATCCGCCAGCCGCGCCAGTGTGGGATGCTCAAGGACGAGGGCGCTTGAAAGTTCTTTTTTCCGGCCGATGAGGTCTTGGATCCGGTCACGCAACTCCACCGCCATAAGTGAATCAAGTCCCAGGTCAAAAAAATTGGTTTCAGGATCCGGGAGGTCATCAAGCCCCAAAATGCCCTGCAATGCCTGTTGCAGGTGAAGAATCAACAGGGGCCGGTGTTCATCCGGTTGTGTATCATTGGGTTGCAGGCCCGGGTCAGCCTTCTTTACCCGCTTTACAGTGCGTGTGGGGTCGTCAATTTCGGCCGTTTCCACCCAACAGCGGCACCGCTGGAAGGGATAGGTGGGCAAACTGATTTTACGCCGGGGCCAGGGTGCGTCCCATGCGTTCCAGTCGGGATCGACTCCGGCCACATAGAGGCGGGCAAGGGCTTCGCCAATTTGGCGGTTATCTTCTATTTTCCGGTGCAGGCTTCCGGCCGCGGCCGGGATCTTTTCATCCGGCCAGGAGTGGAGCGCCATGGCAGTCAGCACAGGGTGGGGACCGATTTCCAGCAGAATGTTGCCGCCCTGTTCCGCAACAGCCGCGCAATTTTTGGCAAACTGCACGGGTTCCCGGCTGTGGCGGTGCCAATAAGCGCTGTCCGGCACGTCACCCGGAGCAAACGCATCCCCCGTAAGATTGCTGATCAGGGTGCGTCGGGGCGGTTGAAAGCTAAGGGTTGCCGCAAATTCGGCAAATTCATCCAATATGGGATCCAGCAGGGCCGAATGGTAGGCCTGGCTGGTTTTCAGGCGCTGAACGCGGACACCTGCCCGTTCAAATCGGCCTGCCACCTTTCCCACCTCGGTTTCCGGCCCGCTGATGACCTGGTGGGCGCCGTTGCAGGCCGCAATAGACAACCCCGTGTCCGTTATGGCGGCTTCCACTTCAGCCGGCGGGGCAAAAACAGCCGTCATGGCGCCGCCCGGGAGCAGCCCGCCCATGAGCCGGGCACGCTCGGTGACCAGCCGCAATGCATCTTCCAATGGGAACACCCCTGCTGCATAGGCTGCACCATACTCGCCCAGGCTATGGCCCATTACCACATCCGGTTCAATGCCCACTGACCGCCACCATTCATAGAGCGCCACTTCCAGGGAAAAGAGAGCGGGCTGGGTATAGCGGGTCCGATTGAGCGTCTCCCCATGTGTCGGATCAAAGAGAAGGGGCCGGAGGGGAATATCCAGCAAGGGGGCCAAAATGGCGGCACAACGGTCCAGAACCCGGCGGAACACTTCCTGGGTTTCATAGAGCCCCCGGCCCATGCCGCTGTATTGACTGCCCTGTCCGGTGAACAGCATCACCAAACCAGGGGCTTGCCCGGTATGGCCGGTAAAAGTGTTTTGCCTGGTTTGAGGTTGGGCAGGGGCTTGCGCCAGTTGGGAAAGGCTTTGTGTAAGCTGTTCCCGGATTTCAATTACCATAGCTGCCCGATGGGCAAAATGGTCACGGCCGGTGGCGGCGGTAAAACAGATATCAGCCAACGGGGTGTCCGGAGTACGTCCCAGCCATTCTCCATATCGGGAAACAAGATTTGCCAGGGCCGGCCCGGTTTTCCCTGAAATCGGCAGAATGTGCACGGGGCGCAGGATATTATCACCTGCAGGCGGTGCTGTTTCCCCACAAGCCTCAACCAGTAAATGGGCATTGGTGCCGCTCATGCCGAAACTGCTGATGCCCGCGATCCTGGGCCCGGCGGACCAGTCAGTGGTTTCGGCCGCCACCCGGAACGGCAGTTTGTCCCAGGGGATACGCGGATTGGGGGTCTTGAAATGGGGGTGTCCTGGAATCCGGCCGTGCCCCATGGCCAGGATCACCTTGATGAGCCCGGCGATACCTGCGGCGGCTTCCGAATGACCGATGTTGCTTTTAACGGAACCGATGTACAGGGGCCGGTCCGGGTCGCGGCCGGGGCCGTACACCTTGCCCGCCGCCTGCAGCTCCAGAGGATCGCCCAGTATTGTGCCGGTACCGTGGGCTTCCAGGTAGCTGACCTGCCGGGGATGCAGACCGGCGCGGTGCAGCGCTATGCGCAGCAGCCGTTCCTGGGCCGCAACATTGGGCATGGTCAAACCGCCGGAGGGACCGTCATTGTTGACGGCTCCCCCGCGAATGATTCCGAGGATGTTGTCCCTGTCACGCCGGGCATGGGCCAGCCGCTTGAGCACCACCATGCCGCATCCCTCCCCCCTGGAAAAGCCGTCGGCATCCGCGTCAAAGGCTTTGCAGCGACCGTCCGGGCTCAGGGCCTTGGCCCGTGACAGGAAAATAAAGTTGTGGGGGCTGAGAATGACGTGAACCCCGCCTGCAAGGGCCAGCTCACACTCTTCCAGGCGTAATGCCTGGCAGGCCGCATGGACGGCCACAAGGGAACTGGAACAGGCCGTATTGATGGTCTGGGCCTGGCCCTGTACACCCAGGACATAGGCGATACGCCCCGCCACAAATGCCTGGAGATTGCCGGTGCCGCTGTAGAGGTCGATTTGTGCGGGCGCTTGAAAGGCGATCCGGGCATAGTCACTCTCGGAAACGCCGACAAAGACACCCACCTCTTTATTCTTAAGGGAACCCGGCGCAATGGCGGCATTTTCCAGGGCTTCCCAGCTCACTTCAAGGGCCAGCCTCTGCTGGGGATCAATGGCATCTGCCGCACGGGGCGGTATCCCGAAAAACGCGGGGTCGAATCTATCCACCTGCGACAGGAAACCGCCATAGCGTGTGGTAATGGTTCCCGGTTTCTCCGGATCAGGATCGTAAAAGGCATCCACATCAAAGCGGTCGGAAGGGATTTCGGTTATCGCATCCCCCCCGTTTTCCAAAAGGTCCCAAAAGGCTTCCGGATTTTCCGCGCCCGGAAAGCGGCATGACAGGCCTATAATCGCAATATCGAACGGAGTGACATCTTTTGCCATTGTGGTTACCCTTTTATATGTAAAGAACCGCCGGTTGGCGGCACGCTTTTTTCATTGGAGCCGATCCTTATCTCTTTTGCCGGACAAATGCACCCAGGGCATTGACCGACATAAAATGTTCCGGCACGATATCACCGTCATCAAAGGTGATGCCGTATCGTTTTTCGAGATAGGTGACCGTGTTAACGATGGTTAAAGAATCCATAATGCCGGCATCAATCAGGTTGTAATCGTCGTCAAAGCCTTCCGGTACCTGACCTTTCAGGTGTCGGTTAAGAATGTGGCTGCGCAGTGTCTGTTGTAAGTTCATATGCTATTATCGGGCTCTAAAGGTTAAGTGTTCACCGGCCTGCAGATTCAGCAGTTCGGCAGTTTATCGGCATTCCGGATAATTTTACCGCTGGCGGTTCGAGACAGAGAACGCACCCATTGGAACCGGGTCGGGACTTTGTAACCGGCCAGGTGCCGGTTACAATAGGCCATCAACTCGGTTTCATCCACTGGTTCGATTCCATTGGCCTGCACCAGGTGAGCCATGGGCGTCTCTCCCAGCCGCGGCGCTTTGATTCCGAATACACAGGCCGCCCGAATGGCCGGATGACGCTCAAGCACCGCTTCCACCTCCTGGGGAAAGAATTTCATACCCGCGACGCTGATCATCTCCTTGCTGCGTCCGACGATGGTGAGGAAGCCGGCATCGTCCATAACACCTAAGTCCCCGGTTGCCAGCCATCCGCCGTGCTGTTCGAGAATGGCCGCGCGGGGCAGCCAGGGATCATAATAGGCATCCAGCAGCCCGGGGCCGTTGAGAAGGATTTCCCCTGCCTCTTCATTGGGGCCCGCCAAAAGTTTGATGGCGTAGGCCGGGAGCAGTTTGCCCACAGACCCCCTCTTTTCCAAGGGCTGGTCGAGATTCACGGCCGGTAAACCGATTTCTATAATGCCGTAGGTTTCGTTCAGCCACAGTCCGAAGCGCCGGTAAAAGGTGTCGGCAAGTTCCGGGAGCAGGCGGGTGGTGGTCGCTATTGCAAGGCGCAGCTGCGGCAGAGATTGTCCGCTGCGGTCATGGGTCATCAGCTCATAATGGGTGGGCGCCCCGTAGATCATAGTGGCCCCATGATGGTTGGCGGCCTGCAGGATGCTTACGCCAAAGGCATTTTTGGGCAGGATAATGGTGGCGCCGAATGTGAGATAGGCGACAATGGAAACCGCAAAGTGGTAAGCCATGGAGAGCATCCAGACAATGCGGTCGCCAGGACCGATACTCAGCCCCTGGTTGGCGGCCCGGATACGCGCAAGGATGGTTTCATGGGAGAGCACCACACCTTTTGCAGTGCCGGTGGTGCCGGAGGTAAAACGGATAAAAGCCGGGTTCAACCCGCCCAGTTCCGGCGGTGGTTCCCGCAGGGTCTTGAGGGTGAATAAAAGGCTATGCTTGGTCAGGGCGGTGGCCTCACCGGAAGCGAAGGGGGCGAACAGGTCTCCGGAAGGCTTTGGGGAGATGACCGCATCAATGGAGATATAATGCAATATCCTTTGTTTTTCTTCGTCCGCCAGTTCCATGGGAATCGGGGTGACCGCTGCACCGCATGCCCACAGGGCGTACGTCAGGGCAATGTAATCCGCTCCGCTGGGACAATGCAGGCCGATGTTCATCCCTTTGCCAATGCGAGAGGCCCTAAGCTTTTCGGCCAGGTGTCGAATATTGCGCTGTAACTCACCGTAGGTGATGCAGGCATCTTCCTGTGGCCCCAGGATTACGGGCCGGCCTGGCTGTTCGTCGGCCCGATCAAAGAATATGTCGGCTAAATTCAGTGACATGCTTTATGCATTCTCCTTGGATGATCGCGTTGATGAGTCCTTCGCCCATAGCCCAGCAGGTCCCGACAACCCTTGCCGATGCCTGGGCACGGGGTTCAGCTGAAAAACATTTGCCTGCTGTAAACAGGTTGTTCAATCCACTCACCTTGAGTGCACGCAGCGGAATGTCATAGCGGTGGCCGGGGGGAAAGTGGTCCAGTTTTACCCCTTGCTCCGGGTCCCAGTACTCGATGGGCCAGCAGGCCTGGCAGACTGCATCGGAAAAACGCCGGCCCTCTTTTAGGTCTGCTTCGGTGAGTGTATAGTCGCCTTTTATACTGCTGCCGCCACGAATTCCCAGCCGGCCGCCGGCATCGATGACGGCCCGGCTGAACCCGGGAAGGTCCTGGAGGAAGGCCAGCAATTCATCTGCCACCGTTTCCATATGAGCCGCATCAAAATCAGACGGCTTTAAATTAAATTTCACGTACACCTCATCGGGGTAGACACCATCGTCCAGCCAGAGAGAGGCGCATTCCGGCGGCAGTTCCCTGTTTTCCGCCGCCCTGCGGATACGCAGCAGCAGCGCGACGCTTTCGGGGAACTTGACGGCATCCGGCGCAACCTTTCGCAGCCGGACAATCATTCCGGCAAGCGCCTCACCTTCGGTACGATCACTCACGTTCTTCACCTGTCGGACGATGTCGGCGTGGCCGGTGGTGTCGATGACGACCCGGGGCGATAACGTAAAGGCGTTGCCGTTACCGGTGACGGAAATCTCGTCTATGTTCCCGGCATGGACGGATATATTCGTTATGCTTGTGTGGTAATGGACTTCAATACCGGGATACTCGCCGATCCACTCCCTGGTCACCCGGGCATACACTTCGGGATCTACGCTCAAGGTCCAAGTTTTTCCGATGCGCCGCTTCTGCGTATGCGGGCTCGCCTGGCTCAGCCGTTCAGCCAGTTCAACAGGTAAACCGGGATTCAGGAACTCACCGTGGTCATCAAACAGGCCGCCCAGGGTATGGATGAGCGTGTGCACAACGATACCGCCTGTACGTCCCGATTGTTCCAGCAACAAGACATCGACGCCTTGTTCGGCCGCTGCCAGGGCGCAGGCCGTACCGGCAGCCCCGGCACCGACAATTACGATGGGCTTTGACGGGGCAGAACCGAATTGGGGCTTTTCCAATGGCCGAGACGATTTCTTTTTTATTTCAACCAACGGCATCACTTTATTATTATTTTGCGTTATCAATGGTATCTTCGTGATTTTGGATGGCAAGATGCCTTTTGTCAAGTTAAAGTCCGGAAGATGATTGAAAGCCGGAAATATAGCCCTTGCCGGGATTTGGGAATCGAAAAAATCATACCCATGAAGGTCACACGCAACCATAAAGGTCACACGCAACCATAAAGGTCACACGTAACCATGAAGGTCACACGTAAACCAATTCAGGATTGGAATCAGATACTGGAAAATGATAAGGGGGGGGATTCATGGATACAACCACCACATCGGACCCCGGCAAATCACAGATTGCCGGATGTTGTGCCTGGTGAACCCGGATTTCCAGCTAAGCAATTGATATCTTGACTTTATACCCAATGTTAATCTATAAAAAACTTGGAAACATACAAAACTACACATTATATTGGTTAGGAATCGTTACAAAATAACTTGATCTAAATACCCTGAAGGGCAGAAACTTGTTCCAAAACCCCTTAAATGGGTATTTTGAAAACAAAAGATCAAGTAATTTGGGAGCCGATCCTTAGGCGAAAAAAACGGAAAAGTATTGCGAAACCATCTAATTGGGGAGGTATGTGATGAGCAAGAATAAAGAAGAACAAATTCGAAACGCATTTGAAGAGCTTATTGGAAAAGGCAACTTAGAAATTGTGGAAGAAATTTTAGCGGAAGAATATATTGTCCATGCAGGAGAAAATGAACTCAGCGGACTTTCTTCTATAAAGCAATCTGTGGCCCAGCTCCGTACCTCTTTTCCGGATTTACGCATCGTAGAAGTCAAATTTCTTGCACAGGATGCTGATACCATCGTTTGGCAGCGTACATTGGAAGGTACGCACGAAGCTGAGATACATGATATACCCCCCTCAGGGAAAAAGGTGAAATGGGTTGAAATGGCTGTTACCCGTTTTAAGAATGAAAAGATAGCTGAGGAGTGGGTTGTATCAGAGTTTATGGGCGAACTGCTATTAAGAGTTCCTCAAGTATAAAAAAGAGTCACATTAGAGACTGTTTCTAAATGCTCAGAAGTTTTCTCCTATGGCAGTCGCCATCAGAATGAGAATAGGGAGGGGAAAATGGTCGTGCATAGGATTAACTTTTGTAATATCCTAAGGAATCGTTACAGAATAACTTGATCTAAATACCCTGAAGGGCAGAAACTTGTTTCCAAAACCCCTTAAATGGGTATTTTGAAAACAAAAGATCAAGTAATTTTGGAGCCGATCCTAACAACGAACATGCTGACGTTGCGGCAAGCCACAGATGTTCAAAGTTAGATAATGAAAGTATCCTGATGCAGGTGGAGGCCTCGGTTGAGACCGGAAGCCGGAAAGGACAATTATTCTGCCCCCCCATTTCAGCCTTATCTTCTGGGGAGGGTATTTTTAGATTTGTAAAAACTTTCTCTATCTTGACAAAAGCCAGAAAAGCATTTAATCATTTCTGATGCTTTTTAACCTTCATGAAATTTCGTCATATTCGGTTGGGCCGGCCCCCATCGATCTGGATATCTTTCGGAATGAAATCATGTCTGCTCGTACCTTTGGCCCACTCAAACATGTGCTGGCGCTGGCAGGAAAGGCGTACAGCCTGCTATCCGGCAAATACGCCGGTCCGGAAGCCCATCTGGGCAACGTGATCATCCAGCGGCTGGGCCACATTCGCAACAAACACAGTCTAAGAATACCCGACGAGTTAACCAAGCACCGAGTGTTGGATATCATGGGAGACTTGATGTTGACCCGAACCCCAGTGATCGATAACATAACGGCCTTCAGGCCTTCCCATAAACTGAATCAGGAACTCCGGGAATCCTGGAAATGGAATACTGATGAATTATCTTGATTGCCTCCATAAAGATCGTAAATCATTATTGATTACCCTCTCTTTGGGTATGGTTCTCTTTTTGATCTCGATATTATTGACCGTACCCGAAGCCATTGCCACCGAGGTTTCAGGGCGATGGGCGCCCAAGGAGATGGGCGTTCAGTCCGATGTGACGATGATGCAGTTGAGGCATCTTCTGAAACAGCACAAGATCGAGGCCGAACCGGCCAGTACCGGCCAAGTCGAGTATCTGGTCTTCATGCTGTCCGGCCACAAGTCAGTCGTCGCCTTGTATCAATGCAAACAAGAGCGTTGCGGCACCATCAAGATGACCACCTTCTTCAAGACACCCAAGCCCGTCGGTTCGAAGCAAATCAACACCTGGAACCAGACCAGGCGGTACACCAGGGCCTATATTGACAAGGATGGCGACCCGGTTCTGGAGGCCGACATTGACCTGGACGGCGGCACGCCCCAGGAGGCGGTGGTGGATTTTGTTGTGCGACAGCGGAGCATGATCGCCCGGTTTGCCAAATTTGTGGATCTGCCCGCCAAGGATGCAGACCTGTATGCCTGGCAGGAAGCAGACGGTGGTCAGTCAGCGCTAAATGGGGCCTTTGGCAACGCCGAAAATACCAAAGAACCCAAGCCGGAAAAAGCCACGCCGGCAACACCCAAGAAGTCTGTCGAAAAACCGTCACAATCGTCCACCCAAACGTCCAAGGCCGACTCCGGACGCCCCGAGCCCGGCCCGAACGCTCCTGACCTGAGCACTTTTGTCCAACCCGACGGTTACATTTACCTGACAGTTCTCAAACTGGACGGTGACCAGCCCCAGGGATGCCCGGTCATCATCGAGGCATCCAACAAAACCGAATTTAACCTGGGCGCTCTCCAACTGGCCGTCCGAATCCACATCAAGGACCAAACCTCGCCCTGG
>PIVQ01001000.1 GCA_003354055.1 Desulfobacteraceae bacterium
GCCTTAAAAGGATTTAACGGTTAATCAAAGAGGAACGGCCATGACAAAACCGGATGATATCTTACAAAGGGACCTTGAAAAGAAAATTCAGCTGTTGGACACTCTGTCCGAGTTTGCCAAAACACTGAGTACGGCCGACTCCTTTCGAAAAATCTTTGATGCCATCATGCTCACATGCATGGGGCAGAAAGGGATCGAGGTCACTGCCACCCTGATTGTCCACCCGGACAATCCAGATATCTTCCAGGTCAAATCCACCAGGGGCTTGGCAACTGATTTAGCCGGAATGGAGATCAGTCCGTCCAGAGAGATCCTAGAGGCTTTGGGTATCAATAAATCCGTGGGTATTACGGACGAACAATTGTCATCACAAAGGCCTGAAGATAAATGGATACGCATCTTGAATACCCAATTGCTCATGCCGATCTTTTATCATACCACCATGAACGGTATTCTGTCCTGTAGCCAGAAATTTTCAAACAAGCCCTATTCCAGAGAAGATATAAGTTTTCTGGAACAGATCACCACCCATGCCGGTATTGCCATCTATAATATCCGCATGCTCAAGGATGAGGCTGAAAACCGCAGACGTCTTGAACGTAAGATTTTTGAACTTCAGGCCATGGATGAGGTCAACACCTCTTTGGCCGCAACACTTGAACCAGAAGAGGTCTGCACCCGTCTGCTTCTGACCGTCACAGGGTATTTGGCTGCCGAGTCCGGCATCATTTTCCTCCGGGACCGCAACACGGATCATGGATATGTCCAGGTGACCCGGACCGGTGGTGAAAACGGGGCCGGGGCCGGGCGATTTGAAATTGATCCCGACCAGACTCCGTTTCTTCTGGGGAAAAAGTGGTTTCTGGCAGACGATGTACTTCCCCGGGGTGTGGATCGGATATTTTCAACCCCAGGCATCAGGCTTTGTTTTCCCATTAAGGGAGAGAAACGGGTGATAGGGTTCTGTTTTTTCGGTCCTAAAGCCACCGGACTTAGCTATCAGGAGCCTGAGTTGAAGCTGGCAGCCATGCTGGTCCAGCAGTCGCTGTCCCCCATTCGGAAAAGCCTGCTATACCAGGAGGTTGAGCAGCGTGTCGTCCAGAGAACCGCCCAATTGGAGGCGGCTACCCAGGCAAAGAGTGAGTTCCTGGCCAATATGAGTCATGAAATACGAACCCCCATGAACGGAATTATTACCGCATCTGATCTGGCTTTGGGAGAAAGTCCTTCACCCAAAATCGGCCATTATCTGAAAATCATCAGTTCATCCGGTCATTCACTAATGCGGATTATCAATGATATTCTTGACTTTTCGAAAATAGAGGCTGGAAAACTTGAACTTGAACTGGCCCCGTTTCGCCTGGATCTGTTCATCGATAATCTCATCAATGCCTTTGTGTCCACAGCCAATGACAGGGACATTGAACTGGTCGTGGATCTGGATCCTTCGATTCCCACCATGCTAAAGGGCGATTCCCTGAGAATTCAGCAGATCATTACCAACTTTATAGGCAATGCACTGAAATTTACCGACCCGGGCGGTGTTGTTATGGTGGGATTTGACTATGTTGCTGACGGGCAGGACCGAATAATTTTAACCTGCGTTGTCCGGGATACGGGTATTGGTATGACACCGGAGCTTGTGGCAGAATTATTTAAACCCTTTGCCCAGGCTGACGCAAGTACCACCCGTAAATACGGTGGGACAGGCCTGGGGTTGACCATCAGCCGTCAGCTTGTAAAAAAGATGGGCGGGGAGATTTCAGTTGAAAGTGATCCTGGCCGGGGCAGCACGTTTAAATTTTCACTGCCACTTGAGACCATGGCTTCCCGCGCCGATGGGCGGTATGCCATGCCTCAAGATCTGTCTGATCTGAATGCCCTGGTAGTGGATGACAATGAATACAATCGCAATATTCTGTCAAAGCTTCTGACAACCTTTGGTATAGAGAGCAAGACGCTTTCATCCGGTGAAGAGGCCCTTACAATGATCTCTACCTCAAAGACTGAAACCGCATTTGATTTGATGGTCATTGACAGAAAAATGCCGGGGATGAGCGGAATGGATCTGATTGAAAAAATTCGCCAAACTCCGGGGATGAAATCTAAGATTATTCTTATGAATATCTTTGACACCAGGGAAACCACTGACCTTGCAAAAAATTCCCAAATTGACGGCGTGGTCTACAAACCCATAAAAGTGTCCTCTCTCTATAATGCTGTTCTGGAGGCCTTTGGCAGGAAAATCAGGGATGAC
>PIVQ01001889.1 GCA_003354055.1 Desulfobacteraceae bacterium
CCGATAAAAAGGAATGATTTGGTCAGATGTTCGGAAATCAATAGTCTAATCAGACTCAGGCTGGCCAGGTCGATCCATTGAAGGTCATCAAGAAATATGACCAACGGGTGAGCCAGCTGGTCAAATACCGACACAAATCTTTGAAAAACATTGTTGAACCGGTTCTGGCTTTGGGCAGCTCCCAGTTTTGCAACAGGTTTTTGTTTGCCGATAATCATCGCAAGCTCCGGAATGATGTCGAGGATCAATTGCCCGTTTTCGCCAACCGCAGTCAAAAGTTTGCTCTGCCAGAGTCTGATTCGCTCATCGCTCTCTCCCAATATCTGGCGGATTAGATTTTGAAACACCAGTGCAATGGCACTGTAGGAGACGTTTTTTTTCTGATGTTCGTATTTGCCCGCCCCAAAATAGGCATTTCCCATCATAATTTTTTCTTGAAGTTCATTTACCACAGCGGACTTGCCGATTCCGGAATAACCGGTAACCATTACGGCAACCGTATCGCCCTTTACCACCTGGTCAAATCTTTTGCTCAGCAATGTAAGTTC
>PIVQ01001890.1 GCA_003354055.1 Desulfobacteraceae bacterium
CAAAACCACCTATAGCGGTACGTACTGCGCTTAATATAACTACGCTATTGTTATTAAATTTTGCCATTATTTTCTCTTATTATATTTAACCTGAACTCTGGATAATAAATCTATCTCTAGCAGCTATTTTCAGCGCTAACTGCGTCGAATTTACTTGCAATAGGCCCGCTATTGAGGCGTAAATTCGCTTTGTTTCCACTGAAAATCTCTGGCTAGAGAAAATAAACTTAAATATCACAATGATTCAATACGTTAGTAAATCTTTTACCCAGAGTTCAGGTTATTTAAGCTTCTACGGGCTCTGTTATGAATGAAGCTGTTAAACAACAAAGGTTTGCAATTCAACTTCATTCATCAAAACATAATTTATCAATAAACGAAAGCAACAGGCGTAAAGTTGTTATCTGTTTATGAAAAGACTTGGTAGTGGATGAATGTATTTTAAGAAAATCTTCAACTAAGTAAACCACATTTTAAACAATTGGTTACACTTAACAGTATATAAAAACGTTATGTAATAGACAATTAATTGGCTAACTACTAGGAT
>PIVQ01001891.1 GCA_003354055.1 Desulfobacteraceae bacterium
AAAATCATGTTTTTTGGACCTAAAACGCATTTTTAGGCAATTTTGAGAAAAAAAAATTCCGGGAGAATGCCATTTTTTCCGATTTGGGGTCCAAAAAAAAAATTGGATTTTAGAGATTTTTGAAGTGACACCCCAACTCCCTGTGTTCGAGGTAGCCGGTGAAAAGGTGGTTTTTGGACGCCCAAAGATGGGCTAAATCAGCACCCAAAACAAGAACCCGTAAGTCCAAAGGGCACTCGGATACAGAATTTTTAAAACCTAGAGGAGTTCAAAAAATGGCTGGGAAAAAATGGATTTTCAAGTTTTTTGTACTGATACCCTGAATCCCGGTGTTCGATTTAGCTAGTGAAAAGTAGGTTTTTAGAAGCCCAAAGATGGTTAGAATCACGTGAAATTTGATTTTGGTCGATTTTGGGGGCTCAAAAAAAATATTCTGGTCCTAGGTGATCCGGATGCATTGAAGGGTAAATATGAGACCAAAAATAATGCTAAAAAAAGCTACAATTCGCCCTCGCTCACCGCCCCCCACCGCTCGGGGGGGGGGGGG
>PIVQ01001892.1 GCA_003354055.1 Desulfobacteraceae bacterium
TCTGATGCATAAATCATTATGTATTTCAGAACGTTAAATTTTACGTTCAAAGTAGCACAGAGGTAGCACCATATGTCAGACACAAAATTTCGCTTCACAGAATTGTCGCTTGAAAAGATAGAATCAAACGATAAACGCACTCGCTATTATGACAGTCTATTGTCAGGACTCATTTTAGATGTGAGCGTCGCTGGTAAAAAATCATTTAGAGTTTATAAAAAGATACCAGGGCGAGACACCCCGATTAATGTCACCCTTGGATACTTTCCATCAATTACGCTTGATGATGCAAGGAGAATGGCTCGTAAAGTAATGGCAGATATTGCTGAGGGTATTAACCCTAATGACCTTAAGCGCCAATTTAGAGCCGCTTCAATTACCTTGAAAGAAGCCTTTGATTCATACATCGAATCTAGAGATCTTAAGCCTTGTAGTGGTCAATAAAATTTGGCCACAGTTTTAGAATCTTGGTATCTGACCTCAGATTCATTTGGCGCTAAACCGGCATTATAATGATGCGGCCTAACATTATTGTAATATCCATTTA
>PIVQ01001001.1 GCA_003354055.1 Desulfobacteraceae bacterium
ATTTTTGTGCCTTTAAATAACTCTCAGGGGTACCGATATCCCTATGATACGTTTTATTCTCAAAGGTATGGATACGTCCCACATAAATCGGAAGAACCTGGGTTGAAAAATCAAAAACATCAGGGTCCAAATTGTCTAAAATCTCTTTTTCAAGGATATAAACGGCACCATTGGCCAAGTTTCCCGGTGGATTTGTTATTTTTTCATAGAAGGCTCTGACCACACCGCGCTCGTCCAGGTCAACGATACCGCATGTTTCCGGCGTATCTGCTAAAAACGTCATCATGGTCATCCGGCAGTTTTGCGGCCGGTTTTTGTGAGCGCCGACAAAGGCATCCACATCAAAAACAGAGTAGTTGTCCGCATGGATGAGCATTAAAGGATTTTCATCAAACAATCGTTTATGACGAAATAGAGCCCCTGCAGTACCCAACAGTTCTTTTTCATACACCAGTTCAATTTTTTCCCTGTACGGGCTGACCGATACAAAATCCTCTACCTGGTCATGCAGATAATGGGTGTTGATAATAACGGACTGTATGGTCTTGGATGCAAACAGAATATCAAGCCAATATCCTAAAAGAGGCTTCCCATCTATAGGGACCAGGCATTTAGGAATTGTATCGGTGAGTGGGCGGAGCCGTGTTCCAAGCCCTGCTGCCAGAAGAAAGGCTTTCATATACGCCTCTTTTGAGAAAGTTCAGTAATTGACATTGGGATATTGCCATTTCGTCCCACCTGGCAGGCAGCGGCAACCGAACCCAGATAGACACTCTGCCAGATATCTGCACCTGCAGCCAAGGCCAAGGCAGAGCACGTTAACAGTGAATCCCCCGCCCCGGCCGGATCAACAGGGGTCTTGTTCATGGCTTCTAACCGATCGGTAATATAAGTCCCTTTTGCCTTTCCGTCTGCATGGATCAGCAAACCTTCCTTATTCAGGGTGACAAAGATATTTTTAGCCTTTGCCTTTTGTCTTAATTTTTCCGCAAGCACAACCAGTCCTGATTCAAAATCTTTTAGAGCCAGCCGTGCCTCCCTTTCGGTTGGCGTCAGCAAATCCATATGCCTGAACCGGGACACATCTCCAATCTGTGAGGATGATTGACTGTCTGCAACCATCATGATATTTCTTTTTCCGCATTCGCTTACAATATCATCCACCAGGGCTTGAGGCAGGCATCCGTAATTAAAATCAGAAAAAATCACAAGGTCAAGATCTGCTATGATATCGAATAGTTTTTCTTTTATTTGATCCTGGATTTCCCGGCTTGCGGGATGTTGACGCAGGTGGTTAACACGAAGCAGGGTTTTTCCTGAACACCTGTACCGCTGCTTTAAAATTGTGGGCCTGCTTTCATCCGAAAACAGGTTGGCATGCACCTTTGCCTCTTTTAATTTTTCATCTGCAAACCCAAGGATTTCATCATTTCCGGTAACGGAAAAAAACGACACATCCGCCCCCAGGTTGCTTGCGTGGGCCGCAACAATACCGGCTCCCCCAAGAAAAAGTTCCACACCCACCGGTGTAACAACAATTGTTGGATCTTCCTGGCTCATCCCCAGAGGGTCACAGGTGATGTACTCATCAATGATCAGGTCGCCTATCACCAGAACCTTTAAATCCCTAAATCTGTTGAGGACCGCTTCAATATCATTCCAGGCAAAGTCATGGCGTCCCATAAAAGCATCATTTCGGACAAAAGAACTGGAGACAATCCTCTGGGATTCGTCCTGCAATAACTCGACGAGGGAAAAACTCATATCACCGGAACCAAACAGCATTTTTCCCCCGTATGATTTTACAGCCTCAGCCTCCGGGTTATATCCATTTTCGTGTTCCTTTCCTTTAACGACGATAGATGGCTGAAGGGCTTTAATAAAATCATCTGTCTTGTCTTTGAGAATAAAGGTGTGATCCACCAAACGGTATGCCTTGATCCCCTCCAACCTCATGGATTCATCAATCAGGGAATCTCCCATGGCATCCCCGTAAACCCCCACAACCAAGAAATCTCCGCACTCGGCAGCAAATCGCAAAAGCCTTAAGTGTCCCGGGTGAACGATATTAAAAAAACCGGAAACAAAAACAACCTTCTTTCTTTTTCCAGCCCGTTTCTTAATCTCATTAATCGCTTTTTGGGAATCCTGTGTCAGCATTGGGTAGATTTTGGCCCCTTATCTGTAAAATTGTTCTATGCCGGATACAATATCTTCTGCGGTCAACCCGTTCATTTTTCGAGCATTTTCCTG
>PIVQ01001002.1 GCA_003354055.1 Desulfobacteraceae bacterium
AGGTCGGGACTGCAGAGGGCGGCAAAGATGGGAGGGCTGAACGCTTCAACCGAAATCGATTGTGCAAGCTTAAGGGGAAAGGAGGGATCATTTAAGGAATTTTCAATTCCTATCCACAGCCTGAAATATTCTTCAACGCTTAATTCAGCATTGTTTCGTGAAAAAAGATCCAAAGGTAAGCGGGCGCGCCGTAATACTTCATCCTCAGTGATGCCGAGATCTTTTAGTATTATTCTCCACATGGGATCAATGGTGAATTTTGTAGCTTGAATCATCGGGACGTTCCATATTTCTTTGTTGTTACTAAACCCTGAACCGGCCGCAGCCAGTCCAGGGTACAACTAATTACGATGCCTGTAGAGAAATCACCACATTACGGCTTTAAAGTCCATACCTATCTTTCATCCCCTGCAGAAAGGTTGCATCATCTAATTGTTTTCTATTGGCCATATACTCTTTTGCATCGTCTCCAGCAGTGTATCTTAGTTGATCCGTTCCATCTGTTGCAGCCTGGTAAATAACATCTGCAACCACCGAGGCCGGAGATGAGTCGGCAAACATATTCTCAACAGATGACATAAACTTTTGGATCAAAGGTTGATACTCAGTCAATGACTCGTCATTAGTGAAGTCAAATGAACGGCCTGCAAAATCTGTTTTAATTACACCGGGCTCAACTATTTTAATCTTGATTCCTATAGCTCCCATTTCAAAACTCAACGCTTCGGACAGGCCCTCAAGAGCGAATTTGGATCCGTGATAGAGGGATCCGAGGGGGAAGGCCATTTTACCCCCGATGGAGGAGACATTGATAATGATACCCTCTTTTTGAGTACGAAAATGAGGTATCACGGCTTTGGTAGTTTCCATCAGCCCGATGACGTTGACATCAAACTGATGTCTGATTTTCTCCATGGGTGTAGCTTCCAGGAGGCCATAGGCACCATAGCCGGCATTGTTCAGCAGGACATCGATCTTTCCAAATTTTTCAATACCTTCATTGATAGCATTTTGAATGGATGCGGAGTCTGTTACATCAAGGCGGGTGACATGGATATTCTCCAGAGTGCCTAACTCATCTTCCTTTTCAGGGGTCCGCATGGTCGCGATGACGTTCCATTTCTTTGCCTGAAAAAATTTTGCCGTTTCTTTTCCGATCCCGCTGCTTGCCCCTGTTATTAGAATTGTTCTTTTCATTGTACTCTCCTTTAAACATAAGAATTGTTTGATGAGTACAGTATAGACAATACCAGGAGAACGACTATAGCGGGTCGTGCCAGGTTATATGCAAAGTGCGCCAAAGGGCGTTTGTTATGAAATTCCCTTCTCCGTCCTTCATCACTTTGATAATGAATTGGAAAACCTATGCACTTATTTTATTCTCAAATACAATAACCTGCTGGTAAGGCGGTTATTACCCAGGTTGCCGGGATCCTTGGCGTCTCCCGGCAACCTGGGTTTTGTTTAAGTTTTATTCCCTTTTTTAATACGACTCCAGGTTAAATCCTTGCCGGATATAGTTATTTATAGCGCGTGCAGTTAATTCCTCTTTCCAGGTCCCTTTGCGCATTTTTTTGGCTTCTTCAAAAAACTCAATAAATCCGTCGTCGCTGATAACTCGGTACTCAAGATCGATTAAATATTTTTTTAAGGTACGATCAGGGTCTGTCCAATTATTTTCAGAACCAGCATCCTCTCTGGTCGGGTAAATCGAATTATCAACAATCGTATCATGGGTGCTGCCGGCAGGTACATTGCTAAGCGGTTTATAATTTGATTCAATTTCGGATGCATTTACTATAATATTATTGATGATGGCATTGTTCTGAATACCCGGGTACTCATAATAGGAAAATCCATCCGGTCCATAAGGTCCGTTGGAGTCTTCATAATATTCAGACCCGTCTTCAATTACAATTGCCTCAGGCGCAATGCTTGAATCAAAAATATTATCATGAATTAGATTGTTCCGTGTCGGGTATCTATACAAATGCGAATAGCCTGCCCAGTTTAAAGCACTTAATTTAAAGGCATAGTCATTTTCCTCAAACTGAGCAGAGGTAACAATATTTCCGGACACCTCTACATTACTTGATCCTGATGTGAGCTCAATGCCTAATCCTGGATGGCCGTTATTATTGGATGAACCGGAAGCTTTGAACTTCTGAAGGACATTATCCGTAAAAGCCCCTGTTGAGAAGTTGTCGCTTTCATATCCGCCAAAACCACCCATCTTAACAAACCCCTGATAAA
>PIVQ01001003.1 GCA_003354055.1 Desulfobacteraceae bacterium
CTGCCGGAAATTCCCGAAAGCCTTCTGGTCATCGGCGGCGGGTATATCGGACTTGAGATCGGCCAGGCCTATGCCGGCCTTGGCAGCCGGGTGACCCTTGTGGAATTCAGTGAGGCTCTGCTCGCAGGAGCTGACAAGGATCTGGTCCGGGTGGTGGTGAAAAAATGCGAAAAGGAGTTTGATGCCATTCATACCCGATCCAGAGTAACGGCTGTTGAACCGGCAAAAACCGGTTTCAGGGTGACCATTGAACATGGAAATGATGGGGAAAGCCAGACCTTTCAACAGAATTTTTCACGGGTGCTTACCGCCACAGGAAGGCATCCCAATACGGCTGATCTGGGACTTGAGGCCATTGGCCTGGAAACAGACGAAAGAGGCCTCATCCCCACTGATGATAGCTGTCGTACTGCCGTTTCCCATATCTTCGCCATTGGTGATGTGGCATCCGGTCCGGCCCTGGCTCATAAGGCCGCCCGGGAGGGCAAGGTGGCGGTGGAGGTGATCAGCGGTCAGCCCTCGGCTTTTGATAATGTCACCGTGCCGGCAGTGCTCTTTACGCGGCCGGAGATTGCCTGGACCGGATTGACCGAGGCCGATGCCGAATCAAAAGGTATTCCGGTGGATGTGGGCAAATTCCCCTTAACCGCACTGGGACGGGCCAGAAGTTCCGGCAAAACCCAAGGGTTTGTCAAAGTGCTGGCCCAGCCAAAAACCGGAGTGATCCTTGGGGTGGGCATCGTTGGGGAACATGCCTCGGAACTTATCGCCGAAGCCACCCTGGCCATTGAAATGGGGGCCTGCCTGGAAGATTTGATTGTCACCATTCATCCCCACCCGACCTTTTCCGAATCCCTGATGGAGGCGGCTGAAATGGCAGCCTCAGGATCGGTTCACATGATGAAAAAGGAATGAAGATGACCGGACTTCCTACAAAAATATCCACCGGAGTACCCACCGGAATTTCTGGAACCCAGATCCTGGATTTTGATTTTGACCGGGATCTTCTTGCCGCTGTCAAAGCATCCTCAACCCCTATGGTCAGCATCTATCCCTTTGACAGGGATGCTGTTGTGGCAGGGCGGGGGAGTGACCTTGCGCAGGAGATTACGTTGTCCCGGGTCAGGGCTGACGGCATTCCCGTGTTTCGTCGTATGGGAGGCGGGTGCTCTGTGTTCCTGGATCCGGGAAATCTCATCGTTTCCATTGCCTTTCCCGCCCTGGGATTCGGAGGCATCCAGACCCTGTTCAACCGGAGCAGCCGATGGCTGATTCAGGGATTTGCCGATATGGGGCTTTCCGGGATCTATCAGGACGGGATTTCAGATCTGGTCATGGAGAACCTGAAAATCGGAGGCTCCTGTTTTTATAGAGCAAAGGGATTTGCCTACTATTCCGCAGCCATCCTTGTCACCCCGGATCTGGACAAGATGGCCGCCTATCTCCGCCATCCCCCACGGGAACCGGATTACCGTCAAGGCCGGTCTCACAGGGCGTTTGTAACCGGCCTTGACCGTTTTCTGCCTGACATTACCGTGGACAGTCTGGCGCAATCGTTGATCGCCAGTCTGGATCCCTCGGTCATGGATAGAGCTGCCTGACTCGCTTGTATTATTCCTGCCCTGCATCCCAGAGTCCCTGGGACCGAAGGTTTGCCACAACAACCTCTGCCTTTTCCATAAGCCCGATCTTGTCGACCTTGGTGGACCGTGTCAGAGGGAACTCTTCATCACTGGGCCAGATTTCCACATGGGCAGGTCGTTTATAGGCGGCAATGGATTTGCAATGGGCCATGACACCTTCCGGTGTCAGCTCAACACCGGGTTCAGGCCGGACAAAGGCAAATATTCCTTCATCAAAGAGGATATGTTTCATACCGATGACCTCAGCAATTTCCACGCCTGCAATCCCTGCAATATGCTCTTCCACCTCACCGGGGAATACATTATAGCCCTTTTGTTTGATCACAAATTTTTTCCGGCCGGAAAGATAGAGAGCCCTGTAACCGTCCATGGGCTTGAAATATCCCATATCACCGGTATATAAAATACCTTCGGTTGAAATGGCTGAGGCCGTTGCTTCCGGCTGGTTGTAATACCCCAGAAAGACAATTGGCGGATGATAGCAGATCTCTCCGACCTCATTGTCAGAGACTTCGTCTCCTGCACTGCCGTCTGTATTCATGGGCTTTCGGATACTGACCCGGGCAAGATCGTCAAAGGCCTGTCCTACCTGTCCCACCATTTCTTCAAG
>PIVQ01000259.1 GCA_003354055.1 Desulfobacteraceae bacterium
TCAGGCCTGATGTCATACGGTCCAGACGGTGTACCGGGAACAGGTTTTTCTCTTTTTCCATCTCTCTGACATGGTTGATGAGGGATTCACCGTCAACCGATGTATGAAAATCCACTCCCGGGTTTTTATCAATTACAAAAAAATCTTTATTTTCATCTATTAAGGTATACATAAAAGTCCTGATTTTGTATTTTTAAAACACATTTCCAATAAATATAACGATACTGATTGATTTTACCATAGGCGTCGTAAATGGCTACTATTATGGTGAAAAAATTGAGTCGGTCAATAGAAATGAGTTGAACATTAAAAAAGTACCGACCCAAGCGTCGTGGCAGCGTTTAATGAAAGTTTGAAAGCGCTCAAGACCAATGACGACTATGGCAAAATCATGGATAAATATATCCCAAAATAGGGTTATCAGGATATTTTCTCAAGTGCCTGTGGCTTAGGTCACAGGCACTTGATCATCGGGATGATATCTATTGTCCCGGCAATGGACAAGTTTTTTCATTCGAAACATAGCATCAAGTGCATTGATCCTTTTTTTAAACAGAATATTTTTCTTCTCTTTCTCAATCCAATATGATCGATCATTAAAACAGGGATACGCATTAGTGCAGAGAACAGGCCGTTGTTCAAATGACAGGAAACATCCAGTTTTACGTAAAACCGGACACTGGTTCTTTTCGTTGTTGAAGATCAATTGTTCGAACTTTGATTACTGACCTTCTGACATATGAAATATTGCAATAAAAAAATCTATATGGTTCAGTTTTTTTGGAAAATGCCATTTACAGCAATCCCCTTTGCATACAGGGATGGATGTTTTACATGCTTGAGAATATCCTCTCTGAGTCGCAATGGTTTCCATTTGATATTTTAAGAGTTGAATCTCATTAATATGTGATTCGGCTATATCCCTCTCTTTTTGGGAAAAATTATTAAATTCATCCATTGCGATCAATAGATTTTTATGCATTTCAGTCTGCACATCTTTCATATTCCAATACCTCTTAAAATTGATAAACCAATCTTACAAACAGTTTATTATATATTGCATTTTCAATGAATCAAGAAAGATCCGGATAACAAAGAAAAACTTTGATAAATGGATGAAATATCCTATAATTAAACCTTGAACACAGCCAGACAATTCAACATGTAAACTGAGGCACAGCCGAATATTTTTACGGGGAATATAGATACCCTACAATCGTGTCACGGATGTAATACCGTTTTCGCGAAAACGTCCGGGTCCAGTAAAAAGAGATAACAAATAATATGAGGAATCGTTACAAAATAACTTGATCTAAATACCCTGAAGGGCAGAAACTTGTTTCCAAAACCCCTTAAATGGGTATTTTGAGAACAAAAGATCAAGTAATTTTGGAGCCGATCCTAAGGAAGGGAAAAAATGAGTTTTAACCGTGTGTTGTTTCTTAGAGTCTTCCTATTATTGGGTATGATATCAGCAGCAGGGATATGCCTGCCGCCTTCTTCCATGGGTGTTCAGAGTCTGGGCGGCGCAGTCAAGCAGGTCACCAACCAGGAGTGGACCGGTGATTTTGACAAGATGGTTGAGAGAAAGGTCATACGCGCACTGGTTCCCTACAGCAAAACCCTTTATTTTCTTGATAGAGCAGCCCCCAAGGGTGCAGCCTATGATATGTTGAAACTTTTTGAAAATCATCTGAACAAAAAGCTGAAGACTAAACATTTAAAAGTTCATGTTGTAGTGATTCCTACATCCAGGGACAGACTTATCCCGGGCCTTATCGAAGGACTGGGTGACATCGCTGTTGGCAATATTACCATAACGATCGATCGCCTTAAATCTGTTGATTTTTCCGATCCCATGCTCAAGGGGGTCAATGAGATTCTAATTACCGGACCGGCAAGTCCCGGGGTAAACACCCTGTCTGACCTAAGTGACCAGACAATTCATGTCAGGAAATCGAGCAGCTATTATCAAAGCTTGATAGATTTTAACAAGCAATTATCTAAACAAGGAAAAGCGCCGCTAAAAATAGTTGAGGCCAATGAGTACCTTGAGGATGAGGACCTGCTTGAAATGGTTAATGCCGGTTTGATTCCAATGATCGTCATAGACAGCCACAAGGGGGAATTCTGGGCCCAGATTTTTGATAACATTACCCTTCATCCGAACATCAAGTTCAGAGAAAACGGTAAAATCGCCTGGGCCATACGCAGGAATACACCGATGCTGACCACAGAAATTAACGAATTTGTTAAGAAAAATAAAAAGGGCACCCTCCATGGCAATATGATTTTCACACGGTATCTTAAGAATACAAAATATGTGGAAAACAACCTTGATGCAGACTACAGAAAACGGTTTAATGCCACCCTGGATTTTTTTAAGAAATATGGTGACCAATATAATTTTGACTGGCTCATGCTTGCCGCTCTTGCATTCCAGGAATCAACCATTGATCAGAGCAAACGCAGCCATGCCGGTGCCGTCGGGGTGATGCAGGTCCTTCCGACCACTGCCAGGGACAAAAACATCGGTATCCCGGATATTGAGAACATTGATCAAAATATTCATGCCGGCACAAAATATCTTCGTTTTATGGCGGACCGGTATTTTGATGATCCAAAAATCGACAAGATAAACCGGGGTCTCCTGACATTTGCCGCCTACAATGCCGGCCCTGCCAAAGTCTCTAAATTAAGGAAAGAAACAGCTGAAATAGGGCTTGACCCCAATGTCTGGTTCAGGAATGTGGAAATTGTGGCAGCCAAACGGATCGGCAGGGAAACCGTTCAATATGTCAGCAATATCTTTAAGTATTATCTTGCCTATCGGCTTATTGTTGATAAAGAGGAACTCAAAACAAAAATCAAAAAACAATAAGAATATGTGGATGAACGGCTGTGAATTGCAATGCAGTAGCGGTCGGAACTCTTGAGTAGCTGCATCAGGTACGATGACCCGGGTCAATCAGGGTTAGTCCTAATTTTATTGCATCTCAAGTAAGAGTTCAGTCAAATCGGCCAATGCCTTTTTGTCTTTTGAATTGTTCTCTATTGTATATAGGGTATCTACTATCCCATCCAAAACATGCATCTTCCTTTTAAGGGTAGTGCCTATAGCCGATGGGGGCAATGCCACGGCAAAATGGAGGCAATAATGTGGACCCGCCTGGGGAAAATCTTCCAACGTCAAGGATGGATAACTGGTGAGATACGGGTGATCCATTATCGCCACAACATCTTTTATATCTACGCTTCGAGGTAGATAGACATCAAGATTCATATCCATGGCCAAGTCAACGTTAGTCCTTTTTAAGATCACCCGGCATGCCCAGGGCACTGCAGACTCTGAGGTCGGCGGCCGGTCGGGATCTTCCAGCATAATGGAAAGTTTATGGTGATGGTATTCAGTCCAGCCTTCTTTCTTGGGATACGTATTTGGCGTGACGGCGAATGTTTTATTGTCGGTGAGTTCTTCAGAAAGAATCGGCCATATTTCCTTTTCGATTCCGTTTTTTATCATTTTTTCTCCTGTTTGGAAAACTTAGACCTCACAGAGGTTGAAACCGGTAAAATACCGGGTTTGATTTCCAGTGGGTTTGATTTCCAGTGGGTTTAAATTCCAGCGGGTTTGAATTCCGCTGGATCTAAATTCCAGATGGATTTAGACTATAGAATTAAACCACGAAATCAGGCATATGGATCATATCCGTCATCATGGTATTGAGCCAGGGAGATCGGCTCAAGATCTGTTTTCTGAAAATTTAACCATCTTTGGTAGGCCGCCGATGCTTTTGAACCTTTATCTCACACAACCTATGATGGTTTTATTTCATATTTTTAAAAGTATCAAGAATAATCACGTAGCCGACAATTGGCGGGCGCAAAAAAAACGATCCCTATTAGTCCCTATTCTTTCGGAGCCTCTACTTTAAGAACCCTTGCGGCTATGGAAATTGTCCAGCCCTGCAAAATCAGGGAGGCGATTACAACGATGAAAACCTCGTTGAAAAAATGGACAGTTACAGGTCCGGGGCTGATGACGGGGATGATGGACAGGAAAATGGGGACTGCGCCGCGCAGGCCGACCCAGCCGATGAATAATTGCTCCCTTAACGGGAAACGCAGGGGGGTCAGGCAGATCAGGGTGGCCAGGGGGCGTGCAATAAATATCAGTACGGCGGCAATGACCAGGGCATTGGAGACGTCGCCCGC
The DNA here is from genome assembly GCA_003354055.1 of Desulfobacteraceae bacterium. The sequence goes on from PIVQ01000259.1 coordinate 4,216, forward strand.
AAGTTCCCGCGGGGTGACCAGAAGGCCGAGCATCAGGAACAGGCCGATCTGGCTGAGCCAGGCCATGCCCTGGTGGAAATTTGCTATGCCTGTAATCGATCCTTTTACCCGGGCGTTAATGATGATGCCGCACAGGTAGACGGCAAGAAAGCCGCTACCGCCGAGCCAGGCGGTCAGACCGAATAAAAGCAGCCCACCGGAAAACACAAACACAGAATACAACCCTGTCTGCAGCGGGACGCGGTTGACCAGCCAGGCAATGCCGTAACCGCCGGCGATGCCGAACATTGCGCCGAATCCCATCTGGGATGCAAAGATGCCTGCTGTGGACCACCCCAGGCTTTCCAGACCTAAATCAACAACAGAGACGAACATCAGGGTTAAAAAAATGGCAAAGGGATCGTTCAGACCAGACTCGATCAGGATGGTTTCCTTGCCCCGGCCTTTAAGGTTGATGGCTCTTTGCTGAAGCAGCATGAAGGTGGCTGCGGCATCTGTGGATCCCACCACTGATCCGAACAACAGTGCCGTGGCAATGGGCATGCCCAGCAGTAAAACGCCGAAGCCGCCGACGATGGCAGCGGTAAGACAGACGCCGACGGTGGCCAGGAGAAGCGCGGGGGCCCAGACCTTTTCCATATCCCTGAAATCTGTTTCCAGGCCGCCGGCAAAGAGGATGACGGCCAAGGCAATACTGCCCAGATCATAGGCCAGCTCAAAGTCGTTGAAATCATAGCCGCCCGGGCCGTCAACCCCTATGAGCATACCGATTCCCAAAAAAAAGAGAAGAAGGGGGGCGCCTGTTTTTATGGCGGCAGGCGACAGCAGGATACCGATAAAGAATACCGCTGTGACGGCTATAAGAAGGAATTCCATGGTTACGCCGAAATTTACCGGTTTAGCTCAAATACGACTTTTACCCTGCTCATGATCTCGATTTTTCCAAGGGCATATCCGCCGCCATCCGATGATCCGGATCTAAAAGGGGCCGCCTCTGCCATCATCATTTTTGATCTTCTGGGTTCGGCATAGGATGGATCGTCTTCAATCACCAGGGGGTCTCCCAGTTTAACATTCAGGGTTTTTGCCATGGTAAACGCTTTCTCCTTGGCAACCAGCAAGGCATCAACCCTTGCCTTATTCTGCGCCTCGATGCGCTTTGAATAGCCGTATCCAATATTTTGAATACTCATATCCTTGATTTTTGCAAGGCCTATCCACAGGTGCTGATATTTTGAAAAATCAGTCAGCTTGAAAGTGATCTGGGAAGAGGCAAAATATCCTTTTTGGATTCTGCGCCCGTTTTCATGCTCCCAGTTTTCTCCAAACTGCATCATGGATGTCTGGGTATCATCTTTTGCAACACCTGCTTTACCGATAAAGGATAAAACAGATCGAACGATATCGCTGTGCTGTCCGGCCAGTTCCTCAATACCCGGGCCTTTATTGGCAACCCGCAGGGACCAGAGCATTTCATCCGGTGTCACTTCTACGATTGCGGTTCCACTTACTGTCACACGGGGCTCAATATCTTCTGCCCAAGCCGGCAGACTTAAAGCCAGGATAAAGATAAGTGTACAGAGTATTTTTTTCATTATTTTCCCTCTTCTTCTTTTTCAGTGTTAGCTTCCAATTGTTTGACCGGGTTTCCAAACGTTTTTTCGTATTGATTCAACTCGTCCCTGCTGATCCATTTTCCATTTGTTTCCTGGCCGATTACGGATCTTATACCAAGTTCTCTGACAAATCCTTCCCCAAGAACATAACGGCATCCGTCATCGGTTTCAAATGCTTTCCAGTCATTGCCGAAGTTCAAAATATCAGACACGGCCTTTTTGTGGAAGGACCCGTCATTTCCGCGAACAAAAACGGTTCGACCGGCCAAGATATCTTCCGGCTGAACCCGTCGAAAGAAAAAGTCGTAACGGTTCTGGACCATTCTCTGACCAATGACGATTCCAATCAGGCAACTGCAAATAACAAGAAAACTGATTATGGCAGGCATTGTTACCTCCTAAGGTTGTGGACATTTAATACTTAGATCAAGTAATTTTGGAGCCGATCCTTACCGAGTGTAGCCGGATCATTCCCACCGGGCCGCAAACGCATCTTTGCCTGTCAGGTCTCCCTAAATGGCCTTATGATCCCGCCCGGTCTTGGAAAGATAGTACTCATAATCCCCTTTGTAAACCGTCATACTGCCGTGGTCGATCTCAAAGACCTGGTCCACGAGGCTGCGGAGAAAATGGCGATCATGACTGACAAGCACCAGGGTACCGGTGAACTCTTTGAGGGCCTGTAGCAGGATCTCCCTGGACTGGATATCCAAATGGTTGGTAGGTTCATCAAGAATCAAAAAATTCAGGGGACGTCCCAGGAGCGTGGCTAAAACCACCCGACTTTTTTCTCCGCCTGACAGCTGTTTGATCTTCTTGTCCACATCATCTCCGGAAAAGAGGAATGCTGCACAAAGATTCCGGATGACCCCGATATTTTCAAGGGGCAATGCCTCCTGAACCGTATCAAAGACCGTCTTTTTTTCATCAAGTATATCCATGGCATGCTGGCTGAAATACCCCGGCTTGACACTGGCGCCGATTCGGGCCGTGCCCTGGGATGGTTCGGTCTTGCCTGCCAGAACCTTTAAGAAGGTTGATTTGCCGGCCCCGTTCACCCCCACCACAGCGATCTTTGCCTGTCTTTCAATCACGCCGGAAACTTCATTGAATACGGTTTTAGGCTTCTGGTCCTGTGATTCCCAGGTCTTGGACAGTTTGTCCAGGAGGACAACATCCTCACCGGAACGCGGGATATGGGAGAATTTAAACTTGATGGTCCGTTGGCTTTCCGGTAGTTTAATCCGTTCTATCTTCTCAAGTTTTTTGATCCTGGACTGTACCTGGGCGGCATGGGAGACCCTGGCCTTAAAGCGGGCAATGAAATTCTCTTCCTTGGCAAGCATCTCCTGCTGCCGCCGATGGCTTGCCACAAGCTGCGCCAGTCGGATTTCCCGCTCCCGGATATAATAATCATAGTTACCGCCATAGGTGGTGGTTGTGTAATTGGCCACTTCAACGATCCGTGACACTACTCTGTTCATGAAATCATGGTCATGGCAGGTCATCAAAAGAGCGCCCGTAAAATCATTGATCAGCCAGCTCTCCAGCCAGATAATGGACTCCATATCCAGATGGTTGGTGGGCTCATCCAGAAGCAGGACATTGGGGTTGATGGTCAGGATTTTTGCCAGGGCAATCCGCATCTTCCACCCGCCGCTGAAGGATTCCACAGGGCGGTCATAATCGTCAGGCCCGATTCCCAACCCTGTGAGAACGGTCTGCGCCCGGGTTTCAAGATCATATCCCCCACGGGCCTCAAAGGCTTCGGTCGCCTCTCCGTATTTCTCAAGCAGGGCTTCCATGGCATCATCATCCATGGGCTCGGCCATGGCAGCTTCCATTTCCTTCATGCCGGCACCAAGCGCCATCACATCGGCAGACCCTGCCATCACTTCGGCAAGCGCAGACCTGCCGGACATCTCTCCCACGTTCTGGGAAAAATATCCTATTTTAATTTTTTTAGAGAAGGAAATATCACCGTCATCTGCCTCATCTTCTCCTGTGATCATATGAAAGATGGTGGTCTTCCCGGTGCCGTTGGCACCCACAAGCCCTGCCCTTGCCCCTTTTAAAATCTGCAGACTCGCCTTTTTAAAAAGAATCTGGGACCCGTATTGCTTTGATATATTTGTCAGATGAATCATGTTGCCACCCTAAATTAAAAAACGACATAATTACCATGCCTTATGATAGTCTTGCAAGCAAAAGAACGAGAACTGGCCCCAGAGAGCCTTCCCACAGTGCAGTTGAAGCGCCTATTATTGTTCTTCGCGGTCCGGTATGATATTGTGTGGCAGAAACACAAGGAGAACTGATATGAAGATCCAGACCAACTACTATACAATAACCCCCTATGACAGCCTGCTTTATATCAAGACCTTTTCCTCCTGGGACGACAGAGTGATGAAACAGCATTTTGAAGATGTAAAACGCCTGGCCCGGGAGTTATTCGAAAACCGGCCATGGGGGCTTCTTGTAGACAAGCGGCAGTGGGAGCTTAACACCCCGGAAGCTCAGAATATCGGTGAGGAACAGCCCATCAAACCCATGGACAAAAATTTAACCCATGTCGCCATTGTAATAGACGACTCTGCAATGAAAGAGTGGCAGGCAGAAGCCATCGCTAAAAAGGGCATCCCCGGGGACGTCAGGCTTTTCAGAGAGATAGAAACCGCTGAAGACTGGCTTGCATCTTTTGGTTACAGCAGAACCCCTCTGTAAGCCAAAGCCCAGTGAATTGCCCACCTATAATGCTCTCATGACCTTAAAAAAGACAGAAAAAAAAGACTGGCAGGTTTATCTGCTGAAGTGTTCGGATAATAGCCTTTACTGCGGGGTGACAAAAGATATTGATGCCAGGGTGGAAAAGCATAACCTGGGGACGGCATCCAAATATACCAGATCCAGACGGCCGGTGGCCTGCGTGGCCAAAAGTCCGCTCTTAAGCAAACGTCAGGCATTCCAGCTCGAATACCGAACCAAACGCCTGACAGCAGGAAAAAAAACCGCCTATGTGATTAAAGGGCAACCTGACAAATAAAGAGGCCGGTGTACACCGGCCTTTTATCTTAAATTCCAATGCACATGTCCCCCGTCAATAACGCATGCATGGCTGTGATAGTCTTAATAGATTCATCCAGAATTTCAGGATGTTTACTCGACGATCTCCAGAATTACCCGTTTTTGCTCTTTGGCTGAAGCACAGGATAAAATGGTCCTCATGGCCTGGGCCGTTCTTCCTTTTTTTCCGATCACTTTTCCGAGATCTTCTTTGGATACCCGAAGCTCCAGAACAAGGGTCTGCTGTGCTCTAATTTCTGTGACATCGACCCCTTCAGGGTCATCAACCAGTGCTTGTGCGATTAACTTAATCAACTCTTTCATAACGTGATCTCCTTTAGCCAAGGTGAT
>PIVQ01001893.1 GCA_003354055.1 Desulfobacteraceae bacterium
AGATCCGCTTGGCTTCTTTTAAAAAAATTTAAATACAACAGCCACTCAACAATGAGCGCGCTGCATATTTGCAGCGCTTTTTATTTTAAGGGGGTCATTGCACCACTTACAGCTTGTTGTAATACATAAATAGGATACTAATTGAATTAAAATGTTGAAACTTCAGCTCTCTAAATAATTCATTAACTGCGTTAAAATGTGATTTAATAATACGTACTATTTTATAAACAGCCGCTGTATATATCGACAGTAATATATATTTTGTCTGATATTACTGATCTCCACCATTTTGGTACATTTCCGCACTGACTAAAAAAATTGGCAGCTAACTAATTGTTTACAGGTGTTTATTTGATGGCTAAAATAAATAAATTGTAATATATGGACATTTGTCGGTTTGTAAAATGACAAATGTCGTAGACAAAGTTGTTGAACAAAGCCGCTACGCGGAGCTAGCAACCTTCAGCATAATTGCCACACTTGTCATTGGGACTTCCCCCATTTACCGGAGAAAACCAATGACCCCATTAAGACAACGCGTCATAG
>PIVQ01001894.1 GCA_003354055.1 Desulfobacteraceae bacterium
TGGTTTTGTACAATATCAACACCAGTTATCTGTTCGGTCACTGTATGCTCCACCTGGATTCTAAAACAACGGCACATTTTTTGGATTAATTTGCTGTCCAGTAGTAAGTCGCCGTGCTGAAAAGCTCAGTTGTGCGTCCACAAGAACTGCTGGAGTGCAAGGCATTATCTCAACGTCAAGCCATGATGACATGCGCCGCTTTTGTGGAGATTAAAAAAATGTGGCTGACCTCCGGCTGGGCCGGCGCTGCTTCTCTCCAAAAGAGTTCAAGTTCTGTGGCGTTTTCCTATGTTGCAAAAAAACAAAAAGCGAGCAACGAAAGCATTGATCTCGCATGGCCGCGCGCTCACTTGCTCATCCAAGCGAAAAAACGACCAACCATAATAACAATTTTCTTGAAAGATTCTGCCTCTCCTAATGCGTCCAATGGACTGAGCGTCTGCTCACCAGTGGACTGTAAAAACAGGACAGGGGTGGTTGAGTTACTAATGGACGACAAATTAAAAGGCAAGAAAACAACTCATGAGACGAGAAGCATGCTCGAAA
>PIVQ01001004.1 GCA_003354055.1 Desulfobacteraceae bacterium
GGATGATCTTGAAGCTGTGCCAAAATCCAGGAAAGTTCAACTGGTGTGGACACCCAGGGGAGGACAGACCTATAACATTTACCGCAGAACATCAGGAGAAGAGTATATTTTTCTTGCCGCATCCGATTCTGAATACAGCACCTATCTTGATTTGAATGTCACAAACGGGGTCACGTACTACTATTATGTCAAAACCGTGTGTGACGGTGTCGAGCAGAGTGCTTCAAATGAAGTTGAGGCAACGCCTTCACGGCGGACAAGATAGCTCTCGCATTGAATAAAAATAACCATGAACCGGACAGGGACCATACCCGGTCCGAAAACGCGGGGAAGGCGGAATCTCATTCCATGGGATTCTGTCTTCCGTCGCCTTCCCATTGTAATCCTATCTTTTTTTAAAAATTCTATGCAACATTCGGGTTAAAAGATGATCTATATCAATGCAATGTTCTTCAAAGGACTGGTATGGTAGTATGAATTGCAGCCCTGAAAACAAAAGCGGTAAAGGAGGAGACAAATGCCTGTTCCCGGAAATCTTTTAACAACAGCCATGGCGGTCATGCCCCATACCGATGTTCAGCAGGCCCTGGATGCAGCGATGAGTCTTGATATTCCCTTCTGGCCGCAACTGCCTAATCTCAACTATTATGAAGATATGTACGTCCAGGCGGCTGAGCATTTCCCCGGAATTATCCTGGATGTGGAACAAAAGACGCTCAGGTTTTCCATTGATGCCTTTATCGAAGAGTTTGAAGAAACCATGGCACATTTTGATGATCCGGCCTACTTTGACGTCAGTGCCGACTACTCTGTTGTGTACCACCGCTTTTTAGACCTGGATCTGGCCGACAGGCCTGCCATCAGAGGTCAATTGGAGGGACCGGTCAGTTTCGGATTCAATATCCTTGACCAGGATGACCGTCCCATCCTGTTTGATGATACGGTCCGGCCGTTTATGTTCGAGTTTATGGCAAAACGGATCAATGCCCAGTTGAATCGGTTAAAGACGATCAATCCAAACCCGTTCATGTTTATTGATGAGCCGGGGCTGCAGTTTATTTTTTCAGCCATGTCCGGATATGGAGAGCAAAAGGCCAAAACTGATCTGGATGAATTTTTATCCATGATCGAATCACCAAAGGGAATACACCTTTGCGGGAACCCGGACTGGGATTTTCTTATGGGGCTTGATATGGATGTTCTGTCCTTTGATATCTATACCAACGCGCAGATCTTTGCCGCCTGCGCAAAGTCAATCCAGTCCTTTCTGGACAGGGGCGGTATTCTTGCCTGGGGGATCGTACCCACCGGATTTGAGACCTTTGAAAAGGAGAACTTAAATTTTCTTTCATTCAAACTTGAAGCCATATGGCAGGCGTTAGGAAAAAAGGGGATTGAACTTGATCAGATTCTGGAAAACAGCCTGCTGTCACCTGCAACCTGCTGTCTGGTCAACCAGGATAAGGAAAAGACCGTTGAAAAGGCATTTAAACTGACCCGGATGCTCTCTGAGACGCTGAGGGAAAAATACCAACTCGTATAGGAAATAGTGATTCATGAAAATTACAAAGGCCTTAGTCGATGAACATGTCCTGATTCTAAAGGGATTGGGGTTTTTAAAAATCGCCAGAGACCGGATTGAAATAAATCAGCATCCGCCAAAATCGTTTTTTCAACATGCAGTGCCGTTTTTTAGAAATTATGCAGATCAATACCATCACTACAAGGAAGAGTTTCTCATGTTCGGGTTTCTTGCCAGGAAAAAGGAAGGCCTTCTTGATCTTGAAATCGGATCCCTTCGCCATCAGCATGAAATCGGCCGCGAGTTTTTAACAAATGTTGAAAGATCCGTAAACGGTTATGAAATGGAGAATGAAATTGCTATAACCAGCCTCCTGGGAAACCTGTCCTCCTTTTGTTCAGTTCTCAGCCGTCATATTTTTATGGAAGACCATCTGTTTTTTCCCATGGTGGAAAAAGAGTTGTCCCAAGAGGAAAAAAACACGCTGATGGAACAGTTCAAACTTGAAGAACAGGCATTGGAAAAAAGAAATCCGGTAGAAAAAAATCTTGAATTACTGGATGAAATGCAAAAATTAATAAGCATAGGGACGAAATGCGTTTGCTAGGGTGACATTCAATGGTGAAAAAACGGTTAAATTGCTGGGAGTATCATGGCTGCGGGCGCGAACCGGGCGGGAAAAATATAAAAGACTCCGGTGTCTGCCCGGTTGCCTCAGACAAAA
>PIVQ01001005.1 GCA_003354055.1 Desulfobacteraceae bacterium
AGACTGGATTCAGCGGTTTCAGAATCTGTCACGGAACGCCAGGAATCCAGTTCTTTGCCGGTTATACTATCGTAAACTCTGACAGAGACCTGGATCGCGTAGAGCCATCCGGAGGACGTAATTCTGCGCCTTAAGGTCATCGTGCCGTGAAGAACATAGTCGACCCCAAGTTCCCTGCCGATGGCTATCCTCTGGGCAGCAGGCAGACCAGACGGTTTGTCAAGATCGATCCCTGTTACGGCGATGCCAACACGGGATTGGTCCGCAAAGTCAAACATGTTCCCTTCCCTCAGGCAGGCCTCAAGACGGCTTTTGGCAGCGGCCGCGGCTTCAGGCTCATAGGCGTTGACAAATGGGAGCAAGGCAGCAGTCGGTACTTTGCCGGTCCCCTTTGGAGAGAACGTGGAGTAACAGCCGGAAAAGATTAACATTGTACTAATTACCGCAGCTAAAAGTAGGGTAGCGTGCTTGATTCGCATAATAATGCCTCTTCTTTTTCAGGTTAATTATAACGATGAACTGTAATTTCCGAATATACTCTGTTTATCAAACTATCAGAGATTTTCAAGCAAAATGATTTTTTAATGACTCCGGTATAAGTTTTCAGCAACACATTGTTCATTCGTTTTTCTGTTGGGAAATCATTCCCCATGTCAGCTTTTAAATCACCATCAGGTAATCAGTGCCTGGATCCGCTGCATAAAATCATTCATTTTTGCCGCATACTCGGGTGAGCCTTCCACTGCTACATATCCCCTTGAGATACCCTCGACAAATTCGACTTCATTGAGGAACACGGGCAGGGCGTTTTCAGCGGTGTTGAGCTTCATGTGAACAAAGGGGAGTTTGCGTTTGTAGTAGCCCCGGCCTGCCTTGGATTTTCCTGCCTTAATTCTTAAGTAGGCAGCAATGCCTTCGGGCTCGCAGGAGATCTGGTAGATCCGGTCCGGCTGCATCCCGGTCCATTTTTTCATATCCGGGTCCCCTGCCTTGTTGTACTGGGACAGGGCTGTGGTGATCATGTAGATGACCATCTTTATCTTGAGGCGGATCTTGTCCGGTGCTGTGGGCCGTTTATCCGGCAGAAGGATGGTCAGACTCAGGAGGAGGGTGATAAATTTGAACAAAAGCCCGGGCCTTGTCAGGCCTTTGATTCCGGGCAGGGCAATGCCGCCGGTAAGAAAGGCGTTCATTGAGGCAGGGGAGCCAAAGCTGAACCGGATGTCGGGGTTGGTCTGAATGCCGTCAACCCATTCCAGTTGCCCGTCCGTGACCTGGAAGCCTGCACCGATGAATTCCTCTCCGTTTTTTGCCTGGATCTGGAAACTTGCGTTTACCCCCTTGAAGCGTTCCTTCATTGCCGGAACATCCTCGGTCACCACCTTTGCCACGGGCAGAACAGCCCTGAGAAGAATCCTTGAAGCCATGAGTTCTTTTTGAGTTACCATTTACACCTCGTCTTCCCAGTCTTCATCCTCTTCAAAATCACGCCCCATGACCTCGCGGACCTTATCCACAATGGAATTGGCATCCAGGCCGTAATGGGAATACAGGTCTTCGGGATATCCCACAATGCAGAAGCAGTCCGGGATACCGACCTTTTCAAAGGCGCAGCCTTTGCCGCTGGCAGCAATCACGTCTGCCACTGCCGAGCCAAGTCCTCCAAGGACATTATGGTCTTCAAAGGTGATGATGCGCCGGGTTTCCTCAACCGCCTTGAGAATTGCCTGCTCATCCAGGGGCTTTATGGTGTGCATGTTCAGGACCCGGATACTGAGGCCATCCGTTTCTTTCAGGATTCTTGCGGCCTCAGCCGCCTGGAGCACGGTTACCCCTGCGGCAATTATGGTCAGATCCGTGCCTTCACTGATCTCCATGGCCTTTCCAATCTCAAATCCGTAATCCTCAGTCTGGTAATAGGCCGGTTCAAACCCCCGGCCGATTCGGATGTACACAGGCCCCTCATGCTCAATACAGGCTTTGACCGCATTGGCCGTTTCAATCCCGTCCGCCGGGACGATCACCGTCATGTTGGGAAAGGCCCGGGTGATGGCGATATCCTCGGTGCAGTGATGGGTGGACCCGGCAGGGCCGAAGCTTACGCCGCCGTGGGTGGCGATGATCTTTACATTTAGGTTCTGGTAGCAGATATCCGTGCGGACCTGTTCGCAGGCCCGCATGGTGGCAAAGGCTGCCATGGTTGAGACGAACGGCAGCAGACCGGACCGGGCCAGGCCTGCTGCCAT
>PIVQ01001895.1 GCA_003354055.1 Desulfobacteraceae bacterium
ATTGTTAAATTCTCCTCAAATATCGGGGCAGCCAAAATCACCGAAACCATAGGCAGGAAAGCGTTACATCACTACCTTTCCGCGTTTGGATTCGGCCAGAAGACACGGATGGGAAGCCCGGGAGAAAGCAGTGGAACCCTGTTGCCCTATCGCAAGTGGTCCAAAATCGACTCCGGTGCCATTTCATTCGGCCAGGGCGTCTCTGTCACGGGTGTCCAGCTGATCTCAGCCATCAGCGCCATTGCCAACAACGGCAGACTGATGAAACCCATGCTGGTAAAAAAAATAGTCTCTCACACCGGAAAAGAACTCCAAACTTTTGAGCCCACAATTATCCGCCAGGTGGTATCTCCAGAAACTGCCGGCCTGATAAAAACAATGATGAACCAGGTGGTCCAGGAAGAGGGCACCGGCACCCGGGCCGCCATGGAAGGGTATGCCGTCTGTGGAAAAACCAGCACCGCCCAGAAGGTGGTCAAGGGCAAGCGAGGATATTCAAAAAGCAAATATATTGCAGCATTCGGCGGTTTTGCTCCCCTGAATGA
>PIVQ01001006.1 GCA_003354055.1 Desulfobacteraceae bacterium
GTCACCGGGAGAACCTCAGGCGCATTGCTTCACCGGTGTAAAAATCTTGGCATTGACCTTATTTTTGACGGAATCAAAGATAAGGCCCTGGCCTTTGAAACCATTGTTGATAAAACAGGGATTCCAGGCATTCAGATTGCCTTTGTTGGGGATGATCTTCTGGACCTGCCCGCAATGACCCGCGCAGGAACTTCATTCACCGTTGCCGACGCTCCGGAAGAGGTGAAAAAAAACGCCGACATCATAACGGATCTGCCCGGCGGCCATGGTGCGGTAAGACAGGTTTGTGAAATCATTCTCAAAGCCCGCGGGGATTGGGACAAAATCGTAGCAGGCTTTCTATCATGAGCAATTCCGGCAAAAAAAAGCTGATCCTTCCCCTGGCCGTAATTGTAGTATGTATTTTTATCGGCCTGGGCATTTATTATTATGTCAACCATTTGCTTTCAACCCCCATCACAATAGAGAATATCAAGGTGGATTCAAAGGCGGCGCTCAAATTAAATCTCCTTGAACAGGTGTCCAAAAAAAACGGTATAACGGAATGGGAGTTGAAGGCCGCTTCCGCCACCTTGTTAAAAGAAGAAGACAAAGCCATACTTGAAGATGTGGATGCTGTTTTTTATACCAAAGAAAAAACTAAAGTTCATCTTACGGCAGACCGGGGAGTACTTCAAACCAAGACCCATGATTTAACTCTTACAAAAAACGTAATTGTGCGTCACGAGACCTATACCCTGAGAAGTGAAATATTGCATTATGACAAAAAACCACATATAATACACACCGATTCACGGGTCTTGATCGACGATGGGGAGTCAACGCTTGAAGCAGACGCCATGATCACGGAATTAAATGAGAACCGGATCACTTTTAAAGGACATGTAAAAGGAAATTTCAGTGAAAATTTTGAACTCCCTTAAACCGGGCACTATTGTTTTGGCAATCCTGTTTATGACCCTTACCACCCTGCCCCTTTACGCAGAAGACAAAACTGACAAAAAAGCCATGGACTCAAATCTTCACGTCATTTCAGATGAGATGATTGCCGAACAGAGCAAATCCACGGTGGAATTCATTGGGAACGTAAAGGCAACCAGGGAAGATTCCGTACTTCTGGCAGAGTCCGTTAAGGTCTTTTTTCATACGTCTAAAACAAAAAAAGAAGGCCAGAGCAATGTAAAGCAGATTGTGGCCACGGGCAATGTCCGATATACGGCTGGTGAGCGCAAGGCATTTGCCGACAAAGCCGTATACACCACTGAGAATGAAGTTCTTGTTCTTACGGGAAAATCACCCAAGCTGCTGACCGGAAAAAGCTGGGTAACCGGAAAAAAAATCACCTTGTACAAACTTGAAGAACGGGTGATGGTGGAAAGCGACGGTAAAAACAGGGTACAGGCCTTTTTTGACTCAGAAGATCAAAATCAGCCAACAAGCACTCCAAAGAAAAAAGAAGAGTAAATGAGTCATCTGGTATTGGAAAATCTGGTAAAGATCTATTCGGGTAAAACCGTTGTAAACAAGGTCAATCTGACAGTGAGACAGGGCGAAGTTACAGGCCTGCTCGGTCCCAACGGTGCCGGTAAAACCACCTCCTTTTATATGACTGTCGGCATGATAAGGCCAAACAGCGGATCCGTTTTCCTGGACCAGGAAGAAATCACCCAATACCCCATGTACATCAGGGCCAGAAAAGGTATCGGATACCTGCCCCAGGAATCTTCTATCTTTAAAAAACTCACAGTTAAAGAGAACATAACCGCCATTCTTGAAGTATTGCCCAAGAACGGAATGAACATAGAAAAAAAAGCTGCAAGCTTGATGAATGAACTGGGTATTGAACGCCTGTCTCACCAGAAGGCCGCATCCCTTTCAGGAGGGGAGCGCAGGCGGCTTGAAATATCCAGGGTACTGGCAACAGATCCCAAGTTCATTCTTCTGGACGAGCCATTTGCCGGGATCGATCCTTTGGCGGTTATCGATATTCAGCAGATCATATCCCAACTCACGGACAAAGGGATCGGGGTATTGATCTCAGATCATAATGTAAGGGAAACCTTAGGGGCATGTGACCACGCCTATATCATGAGCCAGGGCGTTGTCATTGAATCAGGTCCCCCTGAGAAAATAATTTCAAGTGAAATAGCCAAAAAAATCTATCTGGGAGATAATTTTAAACTTTAGCATGGAACTCGGATTACAACAAAGCCTTACACTGACCCAGCAGCTGGTAATGACAC
>PIVQ01001007.1 GCA_003354055.1 Desulfobacteraceae bacterium
CTGTGTGTTTTTTGCAGTACTTTATTGCTGCAAAATTTAGCAAAAGCCGATGATGGAACTTTAAACGAAGAAGCACAACTTGCTCAGGATCTGTTGAATCCGATAGCAAACATCTATACCATTCCCATTCAGGTATTATATGACCAGAATATTGGGCCGGCAGATGAAGGTGAAAAGCTTACAATAAATATCCAACCGGTCCTGCCATTCAGCCTGAATGAAGACTGGAACTTGATTACACGAACCATATTACCTGTTATTTTTCAGGAAGATGTTCTTCCCGGTGCCGGATCACAATCCGGTATAGGCGACATAAACATGAGCCTGTTTCTTTCCCCCCAGGCTCCAACAAAAAAAGGCGTGACCTGGGGTGTGGGGGGAGTCTTCCTGTTTCCCACAGCAAGTGAGGAAGCACTTGGTACGGAAAAATGGTCAGCAGGCCCCACCTTTGTTGCTCTTGGGCAACGAGGTCCCTGGATATACGGTGCGTTGGCTGGCCATGCCTGGTCATATGCCGGGGCTTCTGATCGAGCTGAGGTCAATTTGACACAGATCTATCCTTGGTTTGGTCATACCTGGTCTACTGCAACAACCTTGTATCTCCAGTCTGATATGAGTCACGATTGGGAAAGTGAACAGTGGGCCATTCCAGTTGATGTAGGGGTTCAGCAACTTTTTGAAGTTGGGTCTATCTATCTTTCAGCCGATTTAGGTGTTGGCTACTGGGCCGAGTCAACTGATTATGGTCCGGAAGGATGGCGGTGTCGATTGCAGTTTAATTTTGTATTGCCCAAATAAAAACCGAATGCAGCATTACCCTTCTGCGGTCTCAAAGAATATAATGCCCGAACACGTTTTGAAGGTGATACGGATTATGTACGAGGTTTGACCTATGGGTTTAAAACACATCATTTATGAAAAAAGGAAAAAAGAATGCGAACTAAAGTGACAAATTTTTTATTGGGCTTATTGGTTTCAGGCCTGTTGATTTATCCCGGTTATGATATTGTGCAGGCCGAGGGCATTGAGGTCTCAGCAGCGATCTCTCTGAGTTCAGAAGTCGTCGGGATAAATCGAGAAGATCGCACTCTACTGCTCAAAAACCCTGCCGGAGAAGTCTTTTCTGTAAAGGTCCCTGAAATCGCACAGAATTTTGATCAGATCGAAGTAAAAGACACTCTAAAGGTAGATTACCATGCATCTGTTGCTCTGTATTTGGCGAAAACGACAGAGCAGCCTTCATTGAATGCCGGCGCAATAGTGTCGAGATCTGACCTCGGAGAAAAGCCTGCCGGTGTTATTGCCAAAACCATTGATGTCTCTGCAATGGTCATGGAAATCGACAGAGAAAAACGATCGGTAAAGCTTCAACTGCCTGATGGGAAAAAAGTCACCACCCGTGTAAATCCCTCAGTTAAAGCATTTGAAACCCTAAAGAAGGGGGATTCTGTACATGTTCGTTATACTCAGGCTGTAGCAGTCTCGGTTGAACGGTTGTAAACAAGATTTTAATAATCAAGTAATTTTGGAGCCGATCCTTAGTACGGGTCAAAAGGGGAGATCTCATGAAAATAAAAATTATTGGGGTAATGTTCATTGGGTTCTGTGCAATCTTCACAAATGCCTTGGCATTTGAACTCATAACAGCCGATGACATTACACAAAAAATTATAATTACAGAACATCTGATTAAAACATCAGATAATGCAATTTTTCTTTTTGACGCTTCAAGTTCCATGGCAAAACCCTATAAGGGCACGGGTATGTCAAGATATGATGCGGCAAAAAAACTCTTAATAGAACGAAATACATATTTTCCCGACCTGGGCCATAATTTCGGTTTTTACCTTTACACTCCCTGGAAAGAGATTTATCCCATGCAAAAGTATGACAGGGATAAATATGCCGAGGCCCTGGCAACCCTTCCGGAGAAACCCACAGGTCCGACCCTGACAACAGCGGGTCTAAAAAAAGTGGAATCCATACTTAAAACCCTGAAAGGCCGTACCACAGTTTTTTTATTTACAGACGGCAGTGATACAAATAAGGGTGGGGGGATGAAAAAACCTTCGGCAATTGCCGAGGAACTGGCAAAAAACTATGATGTCTGTTTCTTCATAATCAATACCAATGATGATTTCTACAGCACAGAACTATTTACAAAGGCCAAAGAGTTTAATTTTTGCTCAAGGGTGATCGGTTTTGATGAGTTTCTTGATTATCCCGCATACAATTCCGAGGC
>PIVQ01001896.1 GCA_003354055.1 Desulfobacteraceae bacterium
CCCCTGGGGCAGGAACATGCCCAAGAAGGGGATGGAGGAGATGGAGGATATGATCAATGTGGGAACCGGTTATTTTCTGACCACCCCCATATTTGATGTGGATCAATTTGAAAAATTCATGAAACAGGTCAATCCCTTCAGGGTACCTGTCATTGCCGAGGTGATGATTCTTCGTACCGCCGGCATGGGTAAATTCTTAAACCGACATTTTAAATCCGGACTTGTTCCTGAGTGGGTAATCCAGAAGCTGTTAAAAGCACCGGACAAACAAAAAGCAAGCATTGAGTTATTTGCAGATACGGTCAACAGCTTAAAGGACATCTGTCAGGGTGTTCATATTATCACTATAGGCGGAGAGGATAAGCTGGGGCAGTATCTTAATGCGGCAAAATTGAGATAGTGGTTGCGCTGTATGGCGCGACCATAAAGGAGAGCTTTCAATGGTTGAGGCAATCAAAATTGACAGGCTGGATGTCGAGCTGAAAGAGGAGGTGCTGGATAAAATACCGGATGCGAATTTCGACCTGTGTCTGACCTGTGGTAC
>PIVQ01001897.1 GCA_003354055.1 Desulfobacteraceae bacterium
GAAAAAAACAAATCCGCCCTTAAATAAGGCAAGACACAATTTTTTCCAACATAGGAAGATAGCAAGATGAGCAGAATGAACCGCCCCTGGAAAATGGGAGTACTTGAAATAAAAAATCGCCTGGTACGCAGTGCCACGGATGAAGGATTTGCAACCCCGGAAGGTGCTCCCACCCAGAGACTGATTGATAGCAACACAGAACTGGCCAGAGGAGGAGTTGGCCTGATTATAGCCGGTACATCCCATATCAGTCTTGAGGGTAAATGGGGTGATAATAGTACCGGAATGGACCATGATAATCTCATCAAACCTTTAAAGCGATTATGCAAGGCAACCCACGAGGCGGGCGGCATCATTGCAGCCCAGCTATTGCACTGTGGTACCACCGTAAATCCGGCCACTCTGTCGGAAAGAGGAGCTCTTCTCGGTCCTTCTGCCATGATTGATCCCCTGTTCGGTCACCCTGTGGAGGAGTTGAGCCAAGATCATATCCTGAAGATTGTGGATGATTATGGCAAGGCTGCATCAAGGGCTAAAAAAGCC
>PIVQ01000260.1 GCA_003354055.1 Desulfobacteraceae bacterium
TCTAGCCTTGCTTATCAGCTTCCGCAACAATTGATTAGAGGCTTGGATATCGATGCGGTACTATGCGGAATGAACAAGATTATTCCGGGAAATGTTTATATTGAAGTGGTGGAAATCTAATGCGTGACTTTAGAACATTTGTGAATGATCCAGTCGGGGACGATCCCGCAGATCCTAACTATTATGGCGCGACCAATATCAACAATCAGTTTCTTGAATTGGAACAAGCGGTCAGCAGATCCGGGC
The DNA here is from genome assembly GCA_003354055.1 of Desulfobacteraceae bacterium. Next base: position 247 of record PIVQ01000260.1, read on the forward strand.
AAACTTTATCGACGGATGACGGAACGGCAGATCCAGACACGACGCAGCTTGCAGCCTCACTTTTCATTAATTCGGTCAAGGGCGGAAGTTTTGCAACGACCGGCACTGCAAATGCGATTACCCTGACACCTATCAGCGGGACTTCAGGGGTCGTATTGCCAGCGGATTACACCAATCTGGACGGCACAGAACTCAACTTCATTCCCTCGGCTGATAATACCGGGAACGTCACAGCTTCTATTGGTCAGACGGTTGGAACTCAATTTGGATCAAAGAAGCTGTTAAGCGACCTTGGGGCGGAGCTTCCCGCAGGAACTTTGGTCGGTGGTCAACGGGTTTCAGCGGTCTACTCTGCTGCGGCTGATTCCGCTGCCGGTGCTTGGCTCATGACTCCTTGGTCAACACCGAGCAGTGAGCGGGACGTCCCGGCAACCTTTAAAACCAGCGTGACCTTCGGTGCCGGTGTTGCTGACGGAAGCATGGTTTATTATAATAATGGCACAGGATCTTATGATCTGGCATCCGATGCGGATTCTACCAAATTCCCCGTTGGTATGGCTGATTTCACCAACTCAATTGTCTATGGTTACGGTCGTGTCGATGGACTTCGCGCCGGTCTTAGCATTGGCGTCCAGCGGTATCTTTCTGGAACATCTGGAGGCGTCACAACAACAAGGCCGACGACCAATATTATTCCGTGTTTCTTGTCCTTGAATACTACCGATGTGTTTTTGAATATCGGTGCTGGTATTGCTGACGATGCGACGGGGCAAGTTCAGTCAAACTGGAACGAAACGAATACCTCTGCTCTGTCTTATATCCAGAATAAACCCAATGTCGGTGAAACGAATGTGAATGCAGATTGGGATTCAACGGGCGGTGACTCCGAGATCCTAAATAAGCCAAATGTTGGTAAATGTCTGCAAGTGCAATACACTTCCACCACGGCAAGCACGACCACATTTGCGCAAATTGCTTTTGATAATAGCGCACCTACAACGTCCGAAGGGACGCAGATTTTATCTGACATCATTAATCCGGCCGCCACTTCTAGCCGCATCAAGGTTGATGTGGATATACCTGTTCTTGGTCATTCTGTGGCAACATTCGTTCGAATTGCTGCCGCTATATTCAGGGGAACGACTTGCATTAACGTTGTGACAACCACAGTCGAAACGAATACAGAGACATCGAGTCTATCGGTTAGTTTTATAGATAGCCCCGGAAGCAGCGCAAACCAGACATATTCTGTTCGCATTGGTTCGGATACAGGCTCAGGGTTATTGCGCATAAATGGTAATGGTAGTGGCGATTTATTCGGAAATGCTTGCCGCGCAAGTATGTCGCTCATGGAAATAGGTGCTTAAATGATTGATTTCAGAGGATATTTAAACCGGACAGGTGGTGATGATCGGGCGTCATTGACTGAATTAGGCGCGACTAATATCAATAACTTCCTCACTGAGTTGAAAAATATTGTCACCAGATCCGGGCAAAGCCTTGGCGCTGATGATGGAGAGGTTGACACAAACCTTGATCAACTCTCAGAGGCTGTCTTTCTAGCGGCGGTCACAGCCCGTTCCTTCGTTGATGGGGGTATTGCCGACGCGGTAGAGCTAACGCCTATCAGCGGAGCGTCTGGGGTTAAAATACCGGTAGATTATACCAATATGGACGGGGCAAATCTGACTTTCATTCCCGCCGTGACTAATACCGGTGCTACGACCATTGATATTGGTCAAACCTTGGGAACTCTAATCGGTATAAAAAACGTTTTAAATGATGCTGGCGGGGCTTTGTCGCCGGGTGATCTCACTGCTACCAAGAGAGCAGAAATATTTTATGATAGCGCCGCTGATGGCGGATCGGGCGCGTGGATACTACAACCATAATAAAATGCTTCCTTTCTTTATGAAAAAGAAAGATTATTGTTACATTGAACGGGGTCGATAGCTTGACCCGGGCGAGCTGGTAGAGTTTTTCTACCTGCCGCTCTACCGAATTTGACCTCGTTCGACCTTAAAGGCAGGCTTCTGGCAGGGCAACTTTGAGGCAGCACAATGGCTAACACTTTCAATACCTCCCTACCTAAAAACGTATGGACAGACATTTCCACATCCGATTTGACGGTTGGCGTTGATTATACCCTTCAAAATCGCGGCTCTACCGACATCCAGATCATTGAGCGGGATGCTCCACCGGCTGCTAGCGATATTGGTTTTCTCCTGCATCCCAAGAAATTCACGGCAATCAAGAGATCGACCGGCTTTGAACTTTATTGCAAGCCAATCCAAGGCGCTGGCAATGTTTCTATTTCGGAGGCAGTGTAATGGGTATCGGATCAATAGGCGGCGGTGGTGCTGGTGGTTTCACACTTGGACCGGCTCAAAATGTTTTCTCTGGCGCGGATAGAACCGCAGCCGAAGCAGCGCGGGATTTGTACGACACAAATAACCCCGGATGGATTGACGATTATGATGCTGATACAAATCTGAATATTCGCCTTGAATACACCGAAGGCGTTGACGCAGTTGCGTTGTATCAGGTGACAGATGGCGCAAGTAATTGGCTGGATAATAGTAGCTCTGTAGGGGTCAGGGGTCAGGATGGTGGGGCAACAAACTTCGCATCCATTACAACAGAAGGTCAAGTTCCTTCCCTGAGTTCTGATCTTGTCAATTATGAATATTCGGGGTCTACCGTAGATCCTGCTACGGGTGAAACAACCTTTGATCAGACTATCAATGTTCCTGCTGGATCGATCACCGTTGGTACAACAATGGAACTTTCTGAAGGTGGTCAGGATCTTGTTATTGCTGATCTGGTAAAGGGTCAAATGGCATTTTCTGTAAATTCAGATTTTACAGACGCAACCGGAGCTGATCTACCAAATTATGTAGATTTTGGCGAACCGCAATCAGTTGAATTGCAGCCTGTCTTTGATACAACTATAACAACAAACCCGCTTACTGTTGTCTTTGCAGTTTCAGTCACACCGGCAACAAATTTTCGTCTTATTGACCAGATAACGCTCAAGACAAACGGGCCGATGATAAACACGCGGTTCAAGGTGACAGATGTTGCTACAGGCCTTGTCCTCCGTTATGCGCCTAACAAATCGGCATATGATGGTGACGGTAATGGTTTTGATCTTATTACCGGTGATAATACTTTTTTCTTGGCAGAAACTGGAACGGATGGGAGCGGCGATTTCTATCTTGGATATGTCCCGTTCGTTACTGAAGATGGACAGGATCTTGAAATCCAGATTGTTGCCGATACGGTTGACCTATTAGGCGATTCAAGTGAAGTGCCTTATCTTGCGCAAGAATTCCATGACGGACCGCTAAAAGAGATTGGCCTTAAAGAATACACAGATCGGGTTCAAACTACAGGCTTGCTTGAAGGCGGCGTCATGTCTGCTGCGAGTGGCACAACACTTGACTGGACTTCCGGGCGCGGTCAGATTATCGATTATACAAATCCAGAGGAAGCGATTTTAACGGACGTCACTTGGGATGCAGTCGCAGGGCTAACGCCTGATAATCTCGCCACAGATGGCACTACAGTATTCGGCTATGATAGCACCGGAACCCTTGTTCAAAAGCTGGATACTGCAATAGCAATCAGTGACTCACACGAAGTCATTTGGTTCGGCTCCGCAACTCACTTGAGCAGCACCATAACCAACGTGATAACCGCACCGGGAAATATGGGTTATGATGGCATTGGCAGCTTTGGGGATTTCATAAATCTTGTGATTGGTCCGGCCAATGTTGACGGCAATATCTACGGACCGAACGGGGCAAATCTTAATATTGATGTGCTTGGTGGCAATGCTTTTATTCTAGGGTCAAATTTCAGGAATGATCCGACCCTATCCGATATTGTGACGCTTCCGAATTCAACGGCTCTAACTTTCTTCAAGGTATACCGGTCGGCGGGTGCTGGCTTGAGCGTTATCTACGATGGAGCGCCAACCGCCCTTATTGATCCTACACAATACGATGATGGATCGGGAACCCTGCAAGCGGTTGCGTCTAATCGCTGGACTATTCAGCGGATATTCAGGAGCCGGGACGGGGGAACAGTCGTTGCTTATGGTCAAGAGGAATTTGTATCGAAAGCCCTTGCTCTCGAAGCATTGGGCAGTGAAGCCTTTCAGGAAAAAGTCCCTCTTCCTTTAACCGTATTCCGAGGCTCACTTGTGGTAAGTGAAGCCGCCACAGATTTGAGCGATACCGGACAAGCCGAATTCTTCGCGCAATCAAGTTTCAGGATTGCAGGGGCGCAAAGTGCAACCTCTACTATTCCGGGGGTTACTTCTCCGGGCGGCGTCGATACCTCTATTCAGTTCAATAACGGCGGTGTCTTTGGCGGCGATAGCAATTTCCTTTGGGACAGCACGCTCAAAACAATGGTGCTGCAATCTCCTGCCTTGGGATCAACAACGATTGAGTTTGTTGATAGCAATGATGACCTGAAAGGGACCATTACATACAACGAAAGCGCCGACGAATTCCGCATTGATGCCCTAAATGGAATAACTGAAATTATCTTGAATGATGTTGTCGAGGTATTTAAAGGCGCGACCGATGGCAGGATTGACGTAAAAGCAAATACGGCGGCGGGTTCCGCACTGCTAACGCTATCCGCCGGGGGTGGTGGTACTGGTTTAAGTCTGGAATACGATGACGGGTCCGACGAATCCAATATTATTAGTGAAGTGGGTCACCTGACGATAGGGACGGACGGTACCGACACGAATATAACCCTTTCACCAGACGGAGGCGTGGGCATTAAGATAGATCCCACCGCAGGCTATAGCCTCGACGTATACGCAGCGGGAACGGATATCGTCGGTCTATATTCTAATAAAGCAGTCACGCTTGAAATTGCAGCGCATGGCGGGACAAGTTCAACCAACTTCATTATGAACAAGGGCGATGCAGGATTAAATCAATCCGAATTTGCCATGTATAACGATGATAACGCTGTTGTCCTAGATCGTCTTTTCCGCATGGGTTTTGCTGACGATATTATCACAAGTGGCGGTCTGACTATCTGGAAAGAGCGCAATAATGTGGCGGTCGGGACGTATGATAGACCGGATAGTGTTTTCACTGTTTCTGAAGACACAACAGAGACAGGCGACCAAGCTGGAATAACCATTATTCAAGAGGGAACCGGGGATGCGATCCTTCAATACCTATTAACTGGAAGTGGTCAGCGTTGGGTCATGGGTGCGTCTAATGCTGGCGGTGATGCTTTTGAAATATCATCCAGCCTTAACTTAGGCTCGGATACTCGTTTCATAATCAACACAACGGGCGAAGCTAAAATCCCGTTATCGCTTATGGTTGGCGATACAGCAAATCCGACTTCGCCTTTGCATATCTATGAAGACACCACAAATACAGACGCGACCGCAGGCGTAACCATTGAACAGGATGGCGAGGCGGATTCTGTACTTCATTATGTTCTTACGGGAATACAGACAATATCGACTGGTGTGGATTACTCAGGCAGTGGGCATTATAAAATTTCTGGAAGTGACGACTTAGGAACGGACGCTATTCTAACAGCCACCATTGCCGGAAGGGTTGGCGTCGGTTCCGAGGAACCAGCCTCTACGTTTCATGTCTATGATGACAACACATTTACAGGGTCCACCATAGGGCTAACCATAGAACAAGCTGATACAGGTGATGCATTAGCGCAATGGCATTTATCAGGCGGTGTTCGTTATTTAGCCGGGATTGACAACAGCGATTCAGACCTTTTCAAAATAGAGTATGGTGGGTTTTTATCGACTGACGCGGCTATCCAAGTGGACACAACTAATAAAGTTGGCGTTGGTATTGCGCCTGTTTCCAAGCTGCATGTGTATCAAGACGATGCGGTCACAGGAACAGGCGGCGGCATTACCATTGAGCAAGATGGCGGCGGTGATGCGATGCTGCAATACCTCCTGACAGGCGGTCAGCGTTGGGTTGCGGGAATTGATAATAGTGATAATGACACTTATAAAATTGCTGCCAGCAATGATCTAGGCACTGATACTGTACTCAAGTTGGATCGGACAAATGGCGTCTGTCTAACTATTGATAATACGAGCATTATTAATTGGGAGCTTGCGGCGGGTCTTGAGTTGATCAATGAGGATGGCACCGACGATACTTATACAAGTGTGGTACATCGTGGTATTTCCAATATCGCAGCAGGAATGTTGTTCAAGAACGATGATTATTCAGAGGATTATTCTCATATAATTTTTGGTGCAAGAGATGCCAACGGCCTCGAAGATCACGCCTTAATTATCAAGCCAGCACACACTGAAATCGTTAATTCTACGAACACCCCTTATGGTGGTCAGGGTCAGGTTCAAAACCGCTTAACCCATTCGCAAGAATTAGATAATGCTGCATGGGTTCCCGGATCAACAGACGCGCCCGTCGTAACGGCTAATAATGCAATAGCGCCAGACGGAACAATGACCGCCGATACTCTTTCTTTTCCCGGTCCCGGTGCTGGATTAATTAGACAAGGGACGTTGGGATTAATTGAAGACGACATTTACAACGTGTCTGGATGGGTTAGACACGTCAGCGGTGGCACTCAGCTTACAGCACGACTAGATACGGATAACACCGACCCATGGATTGCTGATTCAAGATGGCAGCGATTTAGTTCCGATATTGTTCAAGGGTCTGGTGGACCGTGGTTTGATTTGTTCGTGTTCGCAGCACATGCCCCCGCAGTCTTTGAAGTTTGGGGCTTGCAAATTTCTGACGGTACCGGTGAGAAGCCTTACCTGAAAACAGGTGAATTAGAACTTCTAACCCAGACGCAGGGCGCGACAGTAAACAATGATCTTTATGTTAGTGATGGCATTTATAAGAATACGCACGAAGTCGCAACAAACGGCCCGGAAGTGGTTGAGGTTTGGACCCTTGACGATATGCCGCGTGTGGGCGGAACTGGTGATGTAATTCCAGAATATAAACTGTACAGATTTATGCAGGGGATTGACTGGGGAACAACCAGAATGCTCCTTGAAAATGATGCGTATGCACTGTTCGAAGGCGCTGACGTTTTCGTCACATCACAGACCTATTCAGGTACAGACCCTTGGATTTATGGAGAGGGAACTATTCGTTGCGTTGGCAATGGCATGACATGGCAGTTAAATTCTGATAATGCCACGATGTTCGATATCACTGCGGGCGGCTGGGGAATGGATTATTCGTCCTTGATTGCTGCGGGGGATAATTGCTCACTTGGAACGATCGTATCACCAAAGGTAACCGATCCGTTATTAGGTGCGCGATTTATCTCCACGCGGTCACTATTCCAAGGATTTAAAACCGGATTAACGCTAATCCAACCCGGCAACATTCATATCGATATTTCGTTTTTCTATGATGCAGCCGACGCAGTGGGGCCGATGCTTAGTGTCATTGGAATGGGGAAAGCCGGTGTGATTGAAAGCACCGAAGTCACGATGTCGAGTGCCACTTCTGAGTTTTTGTATATTTCCCCAATTACCGAAGCGCCAGTCACTTGCATGAATGTAACTCTTGCAGATGAACAAGCGTTTTTCACAACGGGGACAACGGGCGCAATCACTCTATTTGCTGATGCTTCAGTGCCAGCGGAAGCGGTGACGAGCGTCACGGATAATGCGGGCGTGGCAAGATTTAACTTTGCAGCACCACCAACGCTCTATGTTGGTCAAAAAGTCGTTATGTCCACCTTCACCAATTACGATAATGTCACAGCCACCATAACGGCGACGGGTGCGGGTTATTTTGAAACTGATGTGGACTATAACGGCGCGGATACGGGTAGTTTCTTGTCTAACTCTGTCACTGTTACTTCTGCCGCGCATGGCCTGTCAGAGCTAGACGCGGTGCTGATAACCGAGACTATGGAATACAATCACGGAAGCACTATCTACAATGTGGTAGCGGGTGCATTTCAAGTAAATATGGATTGGCACACCGCCGAAACATCAGGAACTTGGAATGATAGTTCGCTGGATCATACAAGCAAATATGTCAATACTTTCAATAATGGAGAACAGCAAGACAGCAACCCGGCTCCGTCGTTTAATGTTGCGGATAATGCGACAACCACAACCACCACAACCGGATGGGGGGCTGTTGTTTTTGGGACTGCGGGCGTCGCTCTTGTCGCTGGTAATACAAACCAGAATTTTACCCTGATTGACGATATAAGTGGCTTGATCCGCTACGAAGGGATTGATCCGCTTACCCTAAAAATGAACCCGTCGATTTCCATGGTCAAAACTGGCGGCGCTGTTGAACATCAATTCAGATTATTCAAAACAACAGGCACACCCGCATTTGATCCGCATACCGTTAAAAGGAGCATTTCAACATCGACCGGCGCGGCATCGCTCAACTGTTCCGCTTTCCTTAATCCGGGGGATGAATTCAGACTAGAGGTGAAGGCAACGACCACGGGGTCAACAATTACAATTACTGATTTCTCGTTGTAGGCTGGAAGGAAGCTAACCCTTATCGTAAAGCGTTAGAGCATATCTGACACGATAGAGAGTTCCGATATCTGTGGGCGGTATCTGGCTCTCTGTGGTGGTCAAGAGAATGCTGACGCCTTGCGCTATGGCTTCACCGGCAACGATTTCAAGAACAATATTTCCGCTAAAGAGCGCCGTGATCACTTCGCCCTGTGCAATAGCCTCCCCTGCGACAATCTGAAGCACTTGGTTAGCAGTGACATCGAGCGTCACAATCTCGCCAGCCGCGACCGCTTCACCTCTGACGATATCAAGAGAAATCACGTCACTGAGATCAAGGGATACTGTTTCCCCTGCGGCTTCAGCTTCGCCGGGAACGATCGTCAAATCAATATCGGCTGTAATTTCAAGAGAGAGAGTTTCACCGGCTGC
>PIVQ01001008.1 GCA_003354055.1 Desulfobacteraceae bacterium
CAGAGTACGGCGGGGACGCTGTCATGAGAGTCCCCATTGCTGCAAAGTTCACCCCTGATTTCGCCATCACGGATTTTGCCATTGTTGATGTGGACAAAATGGCTGAAATGATGCTGGATCTGGCCCTGAATTCGGAAAGCCGATTGCAGATGGGGTCGATTGGAAGGGAAATTGCCGAATCTTTGACATGGAAAGCATTCATTAAAAACTGGGCTGAAAAGATGGAAGAGATATTTATTTCAATGTAAGACTATTTTCCTGCGGCACCGTCGGCTGCCACTATCTCATACGGATCTTTAATAAACGCCGTTGCACTGGGTGTGGCTTTCGGCACATCAAGGGCAGGCTCTTGGTATTGCTTAGGATCGCAAATTTTATAAGCTGAACCAAAGTTCAGCGCTATTTCTGTTCACCTTATTTCATCTGGGATCCTAAGCCATATGTTGAAAGATTTTAATCTGATTAAAAGCCTAGGCGTTTTAAAAATCAAAGGCGTTGTTAGCGATGACTTTTGAATCCATATTTTTTGATACTGGGTACTTCTAAAACCTTGCCCATTAAGCGACCTAATATAAGACTTTCCCCATTCAACCTGCCGGTATGAGAAATGCCTGTTGCACAAGCCGAGACCCCAGTATTACGAAGGGCTTCACGATAGACCACATCATTGTTGACATCTCCACTCTGAAGTGCAAACCATAAATTTACATAAGTTCTCAGAGCAATCTCTGTCGCTTTTTCTCCGGCAGCCCCCCTGATGGCCCAAACATCAATCATCACTTTTAAGGGGGCCATACCTTTTTGGGTGATTTTCAGGCCTGCTGTGGATAATTTACCTACGCTATGTTCATATAAAACCACCGGGAATTTGCCAAAACGTGTATTCACGTCGCAGTTGTATGTCTTTTTTAATAAACCTACCGGATCTGTCGCCCCCATAACGCCCAGAGTGTTGCACTCTGGGAATACGACTCTTCCGGGACCGGGAAAACACCCGCTATCAATATGATAGCCGCCAAATTTCCAGACGCAATAAAGAGACCAGAAATCTTTTACCATTGCCAGGTATTTCGTATTTATTTTTTTATCTCCTCGATACCCAATGAATTGACGGATAATATAGTCTACATCGGCGCTCAGGCTTGGTGAAGGTTTATCCTGCTTTTTAAGGTACTTTATATCTTTGGTAGCTTCGAATTGATCCTCAATAGGCACAATCTCCATGTTTGGCAAAGCTGCTTTATATTGTTTGACATACCTCGCCAAACAGCAAAAGTGGAACTTTACATTTCCGCCTACCGCTCTCTTTGCAATTCGTCTTATGCCCTCTACATCCGGAAACAAGGGCGGATCATCTTCTTTTGTGTCAATTTCCCGGGGTTCTTTTGGAGGTACGCCAATCCAGCTGGTAAAAACATTAACCATAATGATACTCCTTCTCATTTATATTTGGTTTGTCTTGTTTTTCTCCGTCCTTGGCAATCTTGTAATGCAAAGGACGCACCAGGAGTAGAAACGGCTTTGTTTTCAGAACTTTAAGTATTTGGCGCAAACTATATTGGCGTTTGATTTCTAAAAAGCACCTGGTTTGATTCGACAGCATCCAACTTTGTTGCATAAGATAGGCATCCGGTTTATTTGGGGAGATGGCCGGCTGTGATAAACTCAGGTGTCGGCCAGCTGACAGAAGTGCCCGGATCACGTTCATGGTGGCAAAGCCGTGGGAGATGATCAAAAGACAGAAGATGCACCTGGACAAAACTGGCCAGTATGTTAAATCCGTCCAAGACAGTTATTGACGTCATGACGTCATAACGCTACAATATCCCTAAAGTAAAATTAAGAAAAGGAGTGAGAATGGACACACCAAATAAAAGGGCAACAATATATTTTGACCCGGAAATACATAAAGCGTTAAAATTCAAATCCATTGAAACCTCAAAATCGATATCAACCCTTGTCAACCAGGCAGTTAGGGCTGCTTTATCCGAAGATGCCGATGACATTATAGCATTTGAAGAAAGAGCAAATGAACCACTGATCAGTTATTCCGATATGGTTAAAAGGTTGAAAAAAGATGGCAGACTATGAAATTTTTTTCAAAGCATCCGTTTGGAAAGATTTCAAAAAAATCCCTCAGAATGATCTCAGAAAGATTCTAACGAAAATTGAAAAGCTCGCTGATAACCCACGCCAATTCGGATGTGAAAAGCTCACCGGCCAAGAACTCTACCG
>PIVQ01001009.1 GCA_003354055.1 Desulfobacteraceae bacterium
CGGCTTTTATAGCAGCTCTCATTAAAGCAGATATGGCGGTGAAGGTAGAGGCGTTCAAGAGCCCGGTTGATATAAAAATCAAAGGTAGAGGCGGAAGAGGGCAGGATCATGAAGTCGGAAGCTCCGCTTTGAAGTGCCTGGATACCGATATCCGAATGATTCAGATCTACAGCGGCAATGATTTCCATATTGATCTGGGTCTTGGCAATTCGGGCAATCTGCTTTAGACACCCTTCCTTATGATCATCGATAAAGATCACCGCGATATCACATGTCTCCAGCACGGACAGGGCCTGATCATAATGGACATGGTCCAGCTCCCGGGTCATCGATAAAAATTCAATATTGTTGAAAAATTTAGAAGATGACAGATCTGTAATGGCATTGTTGCTATAGTTTACAATTTGGACGCTCTGATTCATAATCAACTTTCCTAATTAAATTTCAGCACATTGAAGAGAACAGCAGGAAATATGCCGGGGGGAGCGAGAAGAGATGGACTTTTATCGTTGTTGTAAAAAAAAGTTGTTGCATTTTTTAAACAGATGTGGAAAAACTTAATGAAAGAGCGAAAATTAATGCAACCTCGGGTATTAATAAAGGATTAATTCAATGGCGGAAAATAAAGTCGACATACTGCTTAAAAGACTCATGAATGCCACGGGGATATCCTCCCAGTCCGAACTTGCCAAAGAACTTGGGATCAATCGCTCGGGTATTACCCATGCCAGGAATAAGAACAGTATCCCGGATAAGTGGATCGTGAAGTTGTTCCGGCGTTTCAAGGTTAATCCTGAGTGGGTGGATACGGGGAAGGGGCCGGTTTTTTATAATGCTGAATCCAAGGAAACAGAGGTTGATCAGGAGTTTCGGCAGATCCCCAAGGTTGCGGCCAGGCTCTCTGCCGGCACCGGATCTTTTGAGACAGAGCAGGATATCGCCGACTACCTGTCCTTTCCTACGGCCTGGCTGGCCAGGAAAGGGGCAGCGCCTTCCATGGTGGCCATGGAGGTGTTCGGCCAAAGCATGGAACCCCTTATCCGCGAGGGAGATACGGTTCTGATCGACCAGTCCCAGACCCGGATTATGGCCGGGGCCATCTATGCAGTTGGCGTGGATGATACCATCCTTGTCAAACGTCTGGAAAAACATCCGGATGCCCTGGTTCTCTGCTCAGACAACAAAGATTTTTCGCCCATTCACCTGGATGCCCATGCCCTGGATAAGGTTCGGGTGCTGGGACGGGTGATCTGGAGCTGCCGGGAGTATAGGTAAGGATTCCTAAGGTTACCGGCCCGATATTTTTTTGAACACGGTGTTTAGTTTTTTCAACAAAATTGTTTAAAAAGCACAAAGAGGAGATAAATTATGCAACAGTCCAAACTAATGACAAAAGAGACCCTGAAAACAAAAGTCCTTGTAATCATCACGGCCCTGGCATGGGCAGGCGGATTGTTGCTGGCCGGAAGCGACGGGCCGTTTATGCCCTATTTAAATGCAGTCGGGGTGGTGGTCTTTTTATGCGCAAGTCTTGTTTTGGGGCGTATGCTGCCAAGGCTTGAGGCAAAGGAATCAATGCAGGTAGGAAGGCCTCTGCCGAAGATGCCTAATAGTTACCCGCCGGTGGCAAGACCCCGTCCTGTTGCAAGGCCGGGTCGCAGGCGTACCGCTGCCATGCCCAATACCTTCGTCGGCGGGATTCATCCCCGGTATGCACGCGAGATGGGCGTGGTTTAATCAGCCGATTTTAAAGCTGCTGAAATGAACAGGCATTCATATATAGGAATTCAAGATAATCTCTGAATTACATTTAGTAAGATTTTGGAAAATTTCAATATATAGCAATTATTCAAATAAAAAGTTGAAAATTTCATAACTCAATTTAGCTTTTTCCTTATCCCTCCCTTCTGTTTTGCGCTAAAACACTGTTTCTCGGAATGAATAACTATTCAGTTTACAGATGGCATAAATTCTGCTATAAATCATTCCCGTTTGGACAAACTCCTGGTAAATGATCTTTCCTGTTTGAACAAGCGATTGGTAAATGGCAGTTACGCAGTACCTTAACCGTGCTGAATAAGAGCTGCTCGAAGCCTAACCCGAGCAGCAAATGATTAATATAGGGATATTGTATATGAGTTTTCAAGAAAAACTTTCCTCTGGGGACTTTGCTGTTTGTTGTGAAATGACCTCCCCTAAAGGGATCGATATATCAGACCTCATTACCCACGCAA